>JAQGOD010000361.1 GCA_028293775.1 Gammaproteobacteria bacterium | reverse complement strand
AAATCCGCGCCCTCGCCTACCTTTTCGACGGTTCCGGCCGCCTCGCCGCCCGGAATCAGCGGAGTCGTGGGCCACGGATAGGCACCCTTGCGATAGTAGGTGTCGATGAAATTCACGCCGATCGCGTGCTGCACGATGCGCACCTCGCCCGGGCCGGGCTCCGCGCTCGGCAGCTCGCTCCATTCAAGCACCTCGGGACCGCCGGGCTTGCGCACGATGAATCCAAAATCTGTCGATGGTTCCGTCATGATGCCTTTCCCAAGTTGTCCGCAAAGCGTCGGATACGCAGCATCGCTTCGCGCAAAGTAGCCTCATCGGTGGCAAAACACAGCCGCACGAATCCTCGCGTCTCCTCGCCAAAGGCGCCGCCGTCCAGAACCGATACGCGCTCTGCTTTGAAGAGGCCGCTCATGAAATCGTAACCCGAAAGGCCTGTGTCGCGCACATCGAGCAGCGCGAACATGCCGGCGTCCGGAACGCAGCAGCGCACGCCGCGCATCCCCGCAAGTCCTTGCAGCAGCGTCTCGCGCCGCGCTGTGCACAATTCCCGAACACGCAGTTCCGGCGCATTCGATCCCTGCAAAGCGCTAAGCGCGGCCTCCTGAATGAATCCGGGCAGACCAAATAGCATGCACATGGAGAGCGCTTCGGCGTGCTTTATCAATGCCTTCGGTCCCACCATCCAGCCCGCCCGCAACCCGGGCATGGAGTGCGATTTAGACAAGCTGCTCACCGTCACCACTTGCTCGGGCAATTGACGAGCAAGACCGGGCACGCGCCCGCCCGGCGCGAGGCCCGCATACACTTCGTCCGCCACGATCCACAGCGAATGCCGCCGTGCCAGTGCGCCGATGACCTTCAAGTCCGCCTCGCTCAAAATAACGCCGCTCGGATTATTCGGCGTGGCGAAGAACAGCGCGCGGCTGCGTGCGGTGATGGCCGCTTCGAACTTACCCAAGTCGGGGCGAAATCCCGCCGCGGCCGGCACGCGCACCAGACTTGCGCCCGAAGACCTGATGGTGGCCGGATAGCTGGGATACAAAGGCTCGAGCGCGAGCACCTCATCACCGGGACCAGCAATACACATCGCGGCTGCGTACAGCGAATTCTGCGCGCCCGAGAGAAAAATCACATTGTCCGCGTCCACCGCTTGGCCGGTGCGCCGCCGGTGCTGTTCGGCAATCGCCGCGCGCAAGGCCTGGCGTCCGGCCGCGGGCGTATAGCGGACGTCGCCTGCGCGAAGTGTTTCGATGGCGCGGTCAAGAACCGGCACGGGCGTTTCCAAAGCAGGATCGCCGATGCTGAGCACGATCACGTCTTCGCCGCGCAGCTGTGCTTCGCGCGCCTGTGCGTGGATGGCCCAAGCCGCCACGCTTTCGCCCTTGATTCGATCCACCAGCGGGGAAAATTTCATGAGATACTTTACTATGCCATTTACAACTGAACAGTCTCTTCGCTGCCGTAATGACTTTCCCGCGCTGGTGCGCGGCCAAGAAACGAATCTCGCTTATCTTGACGGACCCGGCGGCAGCCAAGTCCCGCGTATCGTGATCGATACCATGGCCGATTTCTACGCCACCTGTAATGTCAACACGCACGGCAATTTTCCGCCCTCGCAAGAAGTCGATCGGCGCATGGAATTAGCGCGCAGCGTGCTGGCAGCATTCCTCGGTGCCGAAGACCCAAAGTGCATCTCCTTCGGGCAGAACATGACCACGCTCAATTACTTCTTGAGCGCCAGCATCGCGCGCACCTTGAAAAAGGGCGACGAAGTTCTGATCACGCAGCTCGATCATGAGGCCAATCGCGGGCCGTGGCTGCGCCTGCAAGAGCATGGCGCGGTCATTCAAGAAGTGCGGCTGCTGCCCTCCGGGCAGCTGGACTTGGAAGACATGCACGCGAAGGTCACGCCGCGCACGAAGCTCTTCGCCATCGGCGCCTCATCGAACGCCTTGGGCACCGTCAACGACCTCGCGCTCGCGCGGCGCTTGACGCAAGCAGTCGGTGCCTTGCTGGCGGTGGATGCCGTGCATTACGCGCCGCATTTCCCCCTCGACGTAAAAAGCCTCGGCATGGATTTCCTCTTGTGCTCGGGCTATAAGTTCTACGGCCCGCATATCGGCGTGCTCTACTCGCGCCCCGGTGCCCTTGACCGCCTGCCCACGGACCGCTTGAGCGTGCAGGATCCGGCCGCGCCCTACCGCATCGAAACCGGCACGCTCAACCATGCGGCCATCGATGGCCTGCGTGCCGCGGTGGAATATCTGGCGAGTTGGGGTAATGGCGCGACTTTACGAGAGCGCGTGGTGGATGCCATGACCGGTATTGCCGCCCACGAGCACGCACTCGCCAAGTTCTATCACGATACCGTGCGAAAGATCCCCGGCGTGCAGGTTTGGGGACCGGATTTCAGCTCCGCTAGGCGAGCGCCCACCGTGTCGATCACGCTCGACCACGTCACGGCGTCCGAAGCAACCAAGGCGCTAGGCAAAGACGGCATTTGCGTTTGGGACGGACACTTCTACGCGGCGCGCGCCGTGGGCGTGCTGGGGCTCGCCGATCGCGGCGGCCTGCTGCGCACCGGCGTGTCCATGTACAGCACGCGCCAAGAACTCGAGCGGCTCCTGACGGGCATCGCCAAGCTCGCTTAAGGCCTCGCGTCGCCTTCGAGATGGGCCGCGAGCTGTTCCGCATGATCGCGAAGTTCCGCCGTCGCGGTGGCGTCCAGATGATCTGCGCGCAACATCGGCCCGAGATAATAAAGATGCTGGCTCGTTCTACCTTGCGCATCGAGGCAGACGCCGAAGCGGTCGGTGCGAATTCCCAAGTTCAAAGGATCGGGGGTGACCAAGCCCGCCTGGCGCAGCGAGGCCAGCAGCGGGTCGGCCGATCGCGCGATGGCATAGTTGGGCCCGGTGGCATTCACCACCAGGTCTACGGTCAGCGTGGCGCAAAGATCACTGCCGCGAGGGCGCCAGGAGACTTGCAGCTGATGATCTCGGGCAATGACCCGTTCGATGCGGCCGGCATTGATCCGCAGTTTGCCTCTGCGGCGCAAAGCTTCGATGCGAGCGCTCAAAAGCGGCGGCAGCCGGTGCCGATGCGTGTCCCAGTGGATATGTACGTGCCGCACGAAGCGCCTGCGCTCCCTCTCAGGTAACCGCCGCCAAAGAGCGGGTGCCAGATTCCGGATAAAGGTGAGCACCTCGCGCCAATCGCCGCCCAGTTCCTCCACCTGCCGGACCATGGCGCGGCACGCTCGCAGTAGTTTCCGGGTCGAGTCCGTAGAGGCCAGCAAGGCCTCGCCGCTTCCTCGCACGGCGTCCACATGGAAGGTGGTCTGGGCCTTGGGAATCAAGCCGCGACGCGAAATTGTGTGTACTGTCGGCACTCGATCCGCGTGCCGGCTCAAGGCAGACGCCACGTCGGCCATGGTCAATCCGTTGCCGACAATCAGCACCGAGTGCTGCTCGGTCAGCGTCGGCAAATTCCAAGGATCCTGGCGGTATGCCGCGTGGCCGCGCACTTCCTCGGCCCACTTAGGCAGCGCTGCGGGAGGATTCCCCAGCGCCAGCACCACGGCATCGCCTGCTATCGGCCCCCGGTCCGCGAACTGCGCCAGAGGCGCTCCGCCCTCGGATTTGACGATCCCCGTCACCTCGCCGAACACGCGTATCAAACGAACGTGCGCGGGTGCATCGCGCTCCGCCTTGGAGAGCAGCTCCTGCAGGTAATCTCCGTACAAGGCGCGCGGCAGAAAATCCTCCGCGTCGATGTTCGGCAACTTAAGCTTAGCGTAGTGCAGGAATTGCAGCGGATCGCGCGAATCGGCCGACAGCCTGGCTGCGGGCACGTTCAGCAGATATGGAAAATCCCGCTCCGCATAGGCCACGCCGCGGCCCATGGCGCTGCTGCGTTCGATCAGAACGATATCGGTGCCTTGGGGCGCCGCCCGCCGCAGCAGGTTGACCGCGAGCACCGTGCCCGAGAAGCCGGCTCCGACGATTAAGAAGGTTTTTCTCATCCTGGAAAATATTACCAAAGCGCCGCAAACCAGAAGGCCGTGCGGGGAACGTATTCTTCCGCTAACATTTGACCTCATTCGTGGTCAAATAGCTCATTCCATAAAGGGCGAGGGGCAACGATGCAACTCAGCAAGTTCAGCTATTACTCCGATTTCGTGGTTTATCCGATCGTGGTGATATCGCTCGCAGGAGCCAATTTCAGCCATAGTACTTGGCCTGCCGCCCGAGAATGGTCAGCTG
>JAQGOD010000360.1 GCA_028293775.1 Gammaproteobacteria bacterium | reverse complement strand
GCTGCGTCAGCACCACATGCACGTTTCTTTGTCCCTGCAGTTCCTCATCGGAAAGCGGCTCGAAGACAGCGCCGCGAGCATCCCGGTGGGTTTTAACAGCTTGTAAGGTCGCGTGCCGCAGGTTGGTGTTCCTCATACCCCGATTATACCGGGACGCGCGGTCCGGGGCGCGCAGCCCGGGACCTGCACGCCTCAGGGCCGGGGCCGTTTGCTCGCATGACCTCGCACGACCAGCAGCACTCCGGTTACGAGCATGATATCCAGCCAATCCAAGGAACCCCCTCCCCCGCCGCCACCACTGCCGCTGCCGCCGGTGCTGCCACTGCCGCTGCTGCTGGTGGCGACGGTCACGGTCAGCGAGGCCGATGAGGGCGCCGCATTGCCGCCTGCGGGTCCGGTCATAAGGGCATTGGCGGCGATCGTATTGGTGTAAGTGCCGGCCGTGGCGCTGTTTACACTCAGCGTAATATCGCATGCGCCATTCGCGGGTATGTTGGCTGCGCTCAAGGTGATGCTGCTCGTACCGCTGGTCAGCGACATTTTCGCACCGCTGCAGGTGGTCGTCGGCGCTGGAGCGGTGAGCAACGCGAGATTCGCCGGCAACGACGCAGTGAGGCCTGACTGAGTCAAGACAAAGCCGTTGGCATTGTTCAACGTCAGCGTGAGCACGGCGGGGGCATTCGTCGCCACGCTGGCCGGCGCGAACGCTTGGCTGATGGTCGGGGCGGCGGGCGTCACGGTCTTGTCCGCGATACAGGCCGAGGCACTGCTACCGGCCGAGGATGGCGCCGCGCTCGCGGCGCCGTTCGCGGTGAAATTGACCACGGCGGTATCGGTGTTGCCGGCCGAATCCTTCACCACCAGCGTCAGCGTTCCCGCGCCGCTCGACATGACATGAACGGTAGAGCCGGTCGAGCCAACGATCTGCACCGCTCCGGTGCTGGTCCATGCATAAGTGCTCACCGTAGCGCCGCAGGCGGCAGCGCTGCCGCCGGCATCCAGCGTTACGCTTCCCGCGGTGAAGCCAGCGGGTATCCTCACCGCGGCAATCGGGTTGAGCGCTGCTTTGACGGCGCTAAACGCGTTCACCATGCCTGCGCCGCAGGTCCCTGTCGTGCAGGCACATTCGACGTTGGATGTCGATCCTACGGCACACTGGGCGAGGCCCGTAGGTTGGGGAAACGGCGTCGCGCTGGCCTTGATGCGGGCAATCAGTTGCGGCGGCGTCAGATTCGCGTTGGCCGCACGCATCAGGGCAACGATCCCGGAAACGATGGGTGCGGAAAAGCTCGTGCCAAGATTGGAGTTGTTTTGATCGGTGTACGAATTGGCTCCCGGGACCGTCGCTCCTTCATTGACCGTGGTGTCGATGGATCGCAGGCAGGGACCGCCGCCGGTAGTTACGCAGTTGCCTGCGGGTGCCGCGATGCCGACTTCGGGTCCTAAGCTGCTGTAGCCGACTTTGGTGCCGACATTTCTCAATCCGGCGACCGTCAGTACCCCGGGGCAGTTGCCCGGTATATCGACGGGCCCGCTCGCATTGCCGGCGGAGGCAACAAT
Organism: Gammaproteobacteria bacterium; assembly: GCA_028293775.1. The sequence continues at coordinate 4,638 of JAQGOD010000360.1, read as the reverse complement.
GATGATGCCCATGCCGGTGAGCGTCGTGATCAGGCTCTGGTAGTCGGACGGACAGCTGCTCCCCGTTCCCCCTAGGCTCAAGTTGATGATGTCCGCGGGATAGGGGTTGTTGGGTACGCCGCTGACGGCCATCCCGACCGCCCATTGGATGCCGACGATGATATCGGAGTCGAGTCCTCCGCATTTACCCAACGCCCGTACCGGCAACAGGTAAGGATTCCAGGTCATCCCCGCAATGCCGACGTTATTGTCGGTGAGTGCACCGAGCACCCCCATCACGCGCGTGCCGTGCCATGAGCTGTTCGAAACGCTGCAGTTTTTGCTCGGAAATACCGTCGTGTTCTGCAGATCGGTGCTGTCGATCCAATCGCCCGGATCCGACGGGTCAGGATCCCATGCATCGCCGTCGTTGGCGACCAGGAAAGTACCCAACGGAGCGCTGTTGGCCGCGTTCAAGTCTTGGCTCACGAAATCATAGCCTGGCAACACGCGGCCGCCGAAGCCTGCCCGCAGCATGTCCGGATGGTCGAAGCGAATACCGCTGTCGATATCGGCGATAACGGTGCCGGAACTGCCCTTGGTGATATCCCACGCAGAAACGGCATCGGTGGCCGCGGCGTCGCTCGTCGGCGTGAGCGTGCTCGGCTTCTGCATATACCACTGTCCGGTGGCAGCGCCCGTCGGGCCGAATAAGGGATCGTTGGGCAGTGCGTGCGCATAGCGTCGTTCATCGACGTCGGCAAAGGCGATGGCAGGGTCGGCCCTGAGCTGCGTGAGGGCTGCATCGACCTCTGCGCCATAGAGCGTCTTCTCGAGAAACACCACATGCATGCTCGGCGTCAGTTGGCGCGACCGCGCCACTGCGACACCCGTTCGCAAGCTCAAGGTGCTGACATCCGCCTGCGAGGTCTGCGCTTGCGTGACGTTTACGATCTGGGCCTTGGCGCGCGAGCGGATGGCCTGTGTTACCGCATTGCCCGGGGTCGCACGAAACCCGATCACCAGCCTGTTGGCCTGTGGGCCGATCTCAACCGAATGCGAACGCACCGGGTTCCACTCCAAGCTGGCCGCCGCGGCGGAGCTCAGTGCCAGGTTCAAAACCCCGGCCAGGACCGGCACGAGGGGCAGAATTCTGATTATTTTCATGGGGCAAGCCTAGCAACTTAAGAGTGGCCAAAATGCGAACTACGACCGTAAACCTGCGCGAAATCAAGGTTGTCGCCACCCGTATTATCGATAGTCGGCTACCGCAGACAATTTCATGGCGGATGCGAAAGGGCATCCGAGCATCGGTCGGGCGATCCGACTGCGCAGTTTCCCGGCAGCGGGTAGAATGTCGATGAGAAATAAACCGCGTTGAAGGGGCTTGGGCTATGACATATGACAATAGGCAGTTCTACATTGATGGCGCCTGGGTGGATCCGGTCGAGCCAAAGGAATTGAAGGTAATCAATCCGGCCACGGAAGAAGTTTCCGGGGTCATATCCATGGGGAGCAGCAAAGATGTAGACCGTGCCGTCGCGGCCGCACGGCGCGCGTTCGACAGCTATTCGCGCACCGCCCCTGCCGAGCGGCTGGCGCTGATGGAACGGATCCTTGCCGCCTACAAGGCGCATTACGATGAGATTGCGCAGGCCATTTCCATCGAGATGGGTGCGCCCATCACCCTGTCGAAAGGCTCGCAGACGCGCATTGGCGTGGGTCATATCAGCGCCATGATCGATGTGCTGAAGACTTTCAAGTTCGAAGAGATGCGCGGCACGGTTCGACTCATCCAGGAACCCGTCGGTGTGTGTGCCTTGATTACCCCCTGGAACTGGCCCATGAATCAAGTGGCGGCCAAAGTCATACCGGCATTGGCTGCCGGCTGCACCATGGTGCTCAAACCGTCGGAGTATTCGCCTTTCAGCGCCATTATCTGGGCCAAGGTCATGCATGAGGCAGGCGTACCTGCGGGCGTGTTCAATCTCGTCAATGGTGATGGCCAGAATGTGGGTGCACCGCTGTCCTCGCATCGCGAGGTGGACATGGTCTCGTTCACCGGATCGACTCGCGCCGGCACCGAAGTGGCCAAGAATGCCGCGGCCTCGGTGAAACGAGTGCACCAGGAGCTGGGCGGTAAATCGCCCAACGTGCTGCTCGATGATGCGGATTTCGAGCGGGCGGTCAAACACAGCGTGTTGCACGTTTTCCAAAATTCCGGCCAGTCTTGCAACGCGCCGACACGCATGCTGGTGCCCAAGGCTAAACTCGCTGAAGTCGAGGCCATTGCCAGGCGCGTCGCGGAATCCGTGATCACGGGCGATCCGGCCTCCGACAAAACAACCTTGGGTCCGCTCGTATCGAAGGTGCAATTCGAACGCGTGGAAGGCTTCATTGCCAAGGGTATCGCGGAGGGTGCGAAAGTAGTGATCGGCGGCTCGGGACGTCCCGATGGCCTCGCCAAGGGCTATTTCGTGAAACCCACGATATTCTCCAACGTGCGCAACGACATGACGATCGCACGCGAGGAGATTTTCGGTCCAGTACTCTGCATTCTGCCTTACGACAGCGAAGAACAGGCTGTGCAAATTGCCAACGACACTCCCTATGGTCTTGCGGCCTATGTTTGGTCTCAGGACAACATGCGGGCGCGCCGGGTGGGTGGTCAAATCCGCGCCGGTCAAGTGACGCTGAACGGCGCCACCGGCACCATGAATACGCCGTACGGCGGATTTAAAATGTCCGGCAATGGCCGCGAGTATGGCGAGTTCGGGTTGCGCGACTTTTTAGAGGTCAAGGCCGTGATTGGAGTCGACGCCGCTTGAGGCCAGCGGGCCGCGGTGACTGAACCCGTTCTTCGGCTTGAGAACCTTGCGAAGCGCTATTCGAAAGATCGCCCCGCGATCTTCGAGAACGTCGAGCTCGAGCTTCGTCAGGGCGAGTACCTTGCCATCATGGGCGAGTCCGGTGTCGGCAAGTCGACGCTGCTCAATCTATTGGCAGGTCTCGATAAGCCCGATCACGGACACGTGCTGCTCGAGGGTGTCGATTTATCCACGCTGGACGATGATGCCACTACCCTGCTACGGCGCCGCGCAGTCGGTTTTGTCTTTCAAGCCTTCCATGTGCTGCCGTATTTGTCCGTAGAACAAAATGTAGCGCTGCCGCTGGATCTGCTGGGAATCGGCGAACCGGAACGCGGCCGTCGCACGCGCGAAATGCTGAGCGCGGTTGGAATCGATGCACTGGCCAAGCGTCACACACGCGAGCTCTCGGGGGGCGAAGTGCAGCGCGTGGCCATCGCACGTGCATTGGTGCATCGGCCCCGCCTGGTTCTGGCGGATGAGCCCACGGGCAACCTCGACACCCGCAGCGCGGCCCAAACCCTCGCCTTGCTGCGCGCACAGGTGAAGGAGAACGCCGGGGCGGGCATCCTGATTACGCACTCGCGCACTGCTGCGGACACTGCCGATCGCATCGTGGTGCTGGATGCGCGCGGCTTGCACGCCTTGGAGAAGCCATGAGCATGAGCACAAGTTCGGCGAAGCTCTGGCTGATCCTTCTCAAGGCGCAGGTACGCGAACAGCCGGCGCGCTTTTTTGCGACCGTTGTGGCCTTGGCGCTGGGCGTGGCGTTGGGCTCCTCGGTTTATCTGGTCAATACTGCGGCTCTGAATGAATTTGGATTGGCCACCAAGCGATTGGTCGGAGAGGCGGACATCGTGATTCGCGGCCCGCGCGAAGGCTTTTCAGAAAAAGTGTTCGTCGATCTGGCGCGCAATCCCGCTGTCAGTGCCTTGAGCCCCGTGCTCGAGTTGGAGGCGGCACTATCGGGGCGCACCGACACGCTGAAGCTCCTGGGCCTGGATCCCTTCAGGGCTGCCGTATTACAGCCCGCCATCATCGGCGAGATCGGTGAAGGCGTGTTCCAACTTTTTCGTTCCGATGCGATCTACTTGAGCAGTGCAGCCGCGCAGCAGCTGAAACTGGTGCGCGGCGATGTGCTGCACGTCACGGTGGGCAGTTCCTCCAAGGCATTGCGCGTGCTCGGCATTCTTTCCGAGGGTACGTACCCGCAGCCCTTGGGCGTGATGGACATCGCCTCGGCACAGTGGACTTTCAATCTGCTGGGCCGCCTAAACCGCATCGATGTGCGTCTCCTGCCCGGCACCGACGTGGCGGCTTTCCGCCGAGATCTTGGCACGCGGCTTCCGGCAGGCGTACTTGCTCTGGCACCGCAGGTCGAGCGCGACCGCGCAGTCACGGTAACGAGGGCTTACCGGGTGAATCTGAACATGCTGGCGCTGGTTGCATTGTTTACCGGCGCGTTTCTCGTATTTTCCACCCAATCGCTGTCGGTGCTGCGCAGGCGCCGATCGCTGGCGTTGCTGCGGGCGCTGGGAGTGACGCAGGGGCAGTTGCGCCGTGCGTTGCTGGGCGAAGGCGTGACGCTCGGGATCATCGGATCGCTGCTCGGGTTGGCGCTGGGCGCGCTCGCTGCTGCGGCGATTCTCAAATATCTCACTGCTGATTTGGGCAATGGTCAGCTGCGTACGGTGGGCGCGACTTTAAGCGCAGCCCCCGTGCAAATGTCGGCATTCTTTTTAATCGGCATTATCGTTGCCGGAATTGGCGCGTGGGCGCCGGCCCGCAACGC
>JAQGOD010000298.1 GCA_028293775.1 Gammaproteobacteria bacterium | reverse complement strand
TCACCGATGGCCGACAATTCCAAGCCCTTGTTGACTTGCAGGCCGGAGATCTCAAAGGCATTGTCGGCAAGATTGATGTTGGCGAAAGGCCGTTGAATGCGAAATAGGGCCGCCGTGAAGTCTATTTTCGCGAGCGAGACCTTGTAGCCGACTTCGTACTCTTTGCTTCGGTACGGCGGCAGGCTCATCCCCGCATTCGTGAGGGTCGTCCCCGCAGCGCCGACTGCACCGGAGGGCGCCAAATCACCGGCTTGCAGGGAACTGGCGAAAGTTGCGTACACGGTCATGTTGGTTTGCGGCTTGTACAGCAAGCTGGCGGAGGAGCTCAGGCCATGATCAGCGTACTCAGGCAGACTCGTGGCTTTTGCAGTGTAGTTATCGACGTGGAACCAGTCTTGACTCACCGACAGTCGCGTCGCCCAGGCATCGGTGAAGCGAATGGTGTCGCCCACGTTGATGCCTTGCTGGTAAGTCGTCGAGGAATCAAAGTTAAGTCCGGTATTCGGCAGTCCAACTGCGGGAAAGGGAAAAATCACGGGACTATTGATGTTCGCAGAACCCAAAAGGACGTTTGCCGCCTTGGCCGGGGTAATTACCGCATACGACTGCGCCTTGTACCCTGCGGTACCAATGGTGAGATCGTGCGACGCTCCCCAGGTGGCGAAATTTCCATTGAGATACGCTGCATCGCTGGTCATGATGAAGCGCGGAGCGAAGCCATTGGCGAGCGACGAGGTATAGTTGCCGCTGTTGGTGGTCAAGTTATTGACGGGCGTGTTGATATCGCGCGACGCGTCCTGATTGAGCGCGCCGACCACCAGATGCCAATCGGAATTGAAGTCGTGTTTCAGCCTGACGCTGCCCGTGCGCGTCAGCATTTCCACACCCGCGTAATTCTGGCCATACCCGACTTCTTTAGGATCTGGGGCAGGCGGCAAGATCAGCTTTTCGCTGTAGCTGAACCACCCCGGGTAGCCGGTGTCGATCAGGTGATAGTAGCTGTAGTTGGTTTCGATGACCGTGTCTTGCAGCGGCCGTATATCGACAGCGAGGCTGCCGAGCACGCGCTTGGTATGGCTATGCTCAACCCATCCGTCGCCCTCGCCGAACAGTCCGTTGAAGCGGTAGCTGAGAACACCGTTGTGATCGAGCTTGCCACCCATGTCCACGTGCGCTGTACCGATGCTGTTGCTCGCGTAGCTCACCGTCACTTCCCGTAGATCGAAAGCGGTAGGACGTTTGGAAACGAAATTGAACATGCCGGAAGGGTTCGCGGGCCCGTACAGGGAAGCCGATACGCCATTGACGACTTCGATTTGCTGGAATTGCTCTATCGCGTTCGCCACCGTAATAAAAAACTGCATGCCGACCATGCGTGAATTCTGGAAGTTGCCGCCTTGGATGCCTCGCGTTTGCGGCCGCAGGATTTCCGCTCCTTGTTGTTCCTGATAGGCAACCAAGGGCAAGTATTTGGAGACATCCTTGAAATTGGTTGCCATCGAATTCTTCATCAGTTCCTCGGGAAGAATTGCGACCGAGAAGGGGGTATCGAGCATTCTCGTCGAGCCTAAGGGCCCGAGCGAATCGACCGATTCCACGCGGTAATTGTCTTCGGATTCTCTGTTTCCCAGCACCGTAACGCGGGGCAATCCTGGCTGAGCTTCAGATGCGCCGGGAGCGGCGCCTTCGGCATGGGATGCCGGTGCGAAAGCAATGGGCAAGACGGCAAACAATATTGCGGAGCGAAGGGATTGGGTCATGATGGTTCGTCTAGATATGAAGGCGGCGCGATGGCCGTTGGTGGGCTGCGCGCGACTGGAAAACTAGCATGGCGGTGTGGACCCAACAATATGCACGGCGCTGCATATGTTGCGCACAAGCGTTAGTTATTCGACTCGAAGCGCTCGCTGCCGATGTAGCATTGGAAGCGCCGCCCGACCGCGCGGCCAAACAATGCCATGCCGAGTTTTTTTGCGACCTCGTAGCCCATGCTCGAGACACCGTTGCGCGAGACGACGATCGGTACCCCGCTTTGCGCAGCTTTGATGACCATCTCGCCCGTCAGTCGGCCCGTCGTGAACAGGACCTTGTCCCCACCGTGGATGTCATGCAGGGCCATCCAGCCGCTGATGGTGTCGAGCGCGTTATGGCGGCTCACATCTTCAACCGACACGAGCAAATCATCGCCCTGGAACAAGGCGCAGCTGTGCACCGACCGTGCATGACGGTGGATGCTGTCATGCTGGCGCATGGTGTCGAGCAGCTGCCGCAGCGTGCTCCCCCGAATTCGCGCATCCGTGAAGCCCGGCAACTTGATGGCGTCCACGTGTAAGATCATGCGCGCATAGATCGATCCCTGGCCGCTGGCGCCCGCGACCATGCGCTGCAGCGCGTCTGTAGCATCGCGCCCCGGCGGGCGGCTCGAGACCTGTGCGGCGCCCAAACTCCAGTCGACGGAAATTGCCTCAATCGCAGCGGCGTTCTCAATCAGCCGCTGATTCCTCAGGAATCCAAGAACCAAGAGTTCAGGCGCGGCGCCCAGCGTCATCAAGGTAACGAGTTCGCGGCCATCAATGAAAACGCTGAGCGCCCTTTCAGCGGGGATGTATATGGTGCGTCGCGTCCCTAGCTCGTCGGTGATTTCAATTTCGCGCATCGGTTCGCAGCACGCGGCGGTCAATCGCGGCGCGTTTGAAACCGGCGGCAGCAGCCTCGCTTGCGGCTGCACGATGAATGCTTCAAGCCTATCGGGCTCGATGGCAGCCTCCCACCCTACGCGGTACGATGATCCGGGGCAGGGTATGCAAATGATCATTCACAAGGACGAAATTACCGGGCTGGTACTCGCGGGCGGCCGCGGCTCGAGGATGGGCGGCGTCGACAAGGGGTTGCAACTGCATCGGGGCGTTCCGCTCGCTCTGCACGCACTTCAGCGGTTGAGGCCGCAGGTCGGGCGACTGATGCTCAATGCCAATCGCAATCTTGCCGCGTACCAGGCCATGGATGTTCCTGTATGGCCTGATGAAATCACGGATTTTCCAGGTCCGCTCGCCGGAATGCTCGCCGGCCTCGAGCACTGCGCAACGCCCTACTTGGCGACGGTGCCCTGCGACACGCCTAACTTTCCCCTGGATTTGATCGCGCGGCTTGCGCAAGGCCTCGAGTCCAACGATGGCGAGATGGCAACCGCCCATACTCACGAGGACGGCAAGCTGCGAGCGCAACCGGTGTTTTGTCTCATGAGAACCTCGCTGCGGGATAGCCTCAAAGACTTCATCGACAGCGGCGAGCGCAAGACCGGCCTGTTCGCCGCAAACCATCGCAGCGCCAAGGTCGTCTTCGACGATGCTGCCGCGTTCGCCAACGCCAACACGTTGGGCGAACTCGCGCAGCTGCAAATCAATCCTCCGCCATAGCCGGTTCCAGAATCTGGCCGCCGCCGAAACTGAGCTGAGCGGGTTTCGGACCGCCCAACGTCACGCGTATCGCGCAGTATTTGAATTCGGGAATCTTACCGAAGGGATCCAGCGCCGAGTTCGTCAGCTTGTTGATGGCAGCCTCGTAATAGCAGAACGGCACGAAAACTGCGCCGTGCGGCGAGCTCTCGTCCTCGCGTGCGTACAGAGTGACCGTGCCGCGTCGTGACTGGATGGTGACAAGATCGCCGGGTTTCGCACCCAACGCCGCCATATCCACTGGGTTCAGCGATGCCACAGGATCGGGCTCAATCGCATCGAGCACACCGGAGCGGCGCGTCATGCTGCCCGTGTGCCAATGCTCGAGCTGTCGGCCCGTGATGAGCACCATCGGATACTCCGTATCCGGCCGCTCGTCAACCGGAATGATGTCAGCGGGCACGAAGCGCGCCTTGCCGGTCGGCGTCGGAAAGGACTCAACGAACACCACCGCCTCTCCTGGATCGCCTTCCTTCTCGCAAGGATAGGTAACGCTGTCTTCGGCTTGCAGCCGTTCCCAGGTAATGCCGCCGATGCTGGGCATGGTGTGCCGCATCTCATCGAACACGGCGGCCACAGCCTTCTCGCCGGTGCCGTACTGCCACGAAAGTCCGAGCTGCCGCGCCAGGTCGATGATGATCTCGAGGTCTTGGCGCGCCTTACCGGGAGGATTGAGCGCCCGACGACCGAGCTGCACGTAACGGTCGGTGTTGGTAAAAGTCCCGGTCTTTTCAGCGAACGAGGATGCCGGCAGGATCACATCCGCGAGATAGGCGGTCTCGGTCAGAAAAATGTCCTGCACCACCAGCATGTCGAGCTTGGCGAGCGCCTCGCGCGCATGATCGGCATCCGGGTCGCTCATTGCCGGATTTTCTCCCATCACGTACATGCCTTTGACATTCCCGGCGAGAATGCCCTTGATGACTTCGACCACGGTAAGACCCGGCTTCTCATCGAGCTTCTCGATGGGCACGCCCCACGCCTTGGCAAAGCGCTCGCGCGCCTGAGGATTATCCACACGCTGATAGTCCGGATACATCATCGGAATGAGCCCGGCATCCGAAGCGCCCTGCACATTGTTCTGCCCGCGCAGCGGATGTAGTCCAGTTCCCGGCCTGCCGATTTGCCCGGTCATCAATGCCAATGCGATCAAACAGCGCGCGTTATCGGTGCAATGGATGTGCTGGCTGATGCCCATGCCCCAGAGGATCATGGAGGCAGGACTGGTTGCGTACAGTCTCGCCACCTCTCGAATGGTCTCGGCAGACACGCCGCAGATCGGCGCCATCAGTTCAGGACTGTAGCCTTGGACGTTTTTGACGAGCTCTGCATAGCCGAGCGTGCGATCGGCGATGAACGCCGCATCGACCAGATTTTCTTCGATGATCACATGCATCATCGCATTCAGCAGAGCTACGTCGGTATCGGGTTTGAATTGCAAATACCGATAGGCGGTGCGCGCCAATTCACTGCGCCGCGGATCAATGACGATGAGTTTGGTGCCGCTGCGCATCGCGTTCTTGATGAACGTGGCCGCCACAGGATGATTCACGGTGGGGTTCGCGCCGATCAGAATGACCACTTTTGCTAGCGTGACATCCATGACGGGATTGCTCACCGAACCGGAGCCTATTCCCTCGAGGAGGGCGGCCACGCTCGAGGCATGGCACAGACGGGTGCAGTGATCGACATTGTTGCTGCCGAATCCG
>JAQGOD010000287.1 GCA_028293775.1 Gammaproteobacteria bacterium | reverse complement strand
ATACAGGCTCCGTGGATCGGTCGAGCAGTTGGGCGGGTGGAACGCGCGACGCGGGCGGTGGATGCGGCAGCGCATTGATTTCATGGGATAGTGTTGTGGGGGCAACAACATGGGTGAAGGGACGAGGAGGTGGAGGCGGCGCAGGCGTGGTTGAGACATGTCGAGGCGAGGAGGATTGCCAGGAACGCAGATTGAGTGACTTTCATTTGACAGAAATTGATCCATTTTGAATAGCGACCCGGCCGGATCGAACGGGGCCCTGCAGAGGCCCGTCCAAGGGGGGATCACGTTTTGCCCGGCCAAGCATCCGCAGGGTGGCGATGCCCCCAGTGCGGCTACACCGAACCGTCGAACGATGACCTGCCGCCGGCGGCGCTCTTCCACCCTTGGCACCTGCGTGGCAGGAACTCCGTCAAGGCCTATGTCGAAACACTCGGGTCGGAGGTCCGCGAGTGGCTGCTCGCGCTCTATGTCGACGACGATCTGAACCTGCTCGCCGTCGACACGGTCGGGCGTGGGGACGTCGGCAGCGTGAAGGTCGGCTTGGCGCGCATTCTGTGTCGCGGACACATGCTCGACGCCACCGGGTTCATACTGGTGCATAATCACCCGAGTGGCGATCCGAGCCCAAGCCCCACCGACCTCCAGACCACAGTTAGGCTCCGCCGCACTTCCGAGGACATGGAAATGCCTTTGCTCGACCATTTGATCATTGCGGGTGAGGAGATGGTGAGCGTGGGCGGGTTTTGACCCGCGGGCGGCACTTGGTGCCGCCCCATGGCACGCTGATCGGGCGTCACTCGCACGTTTGCTTGTTTTGCAGAAGTGTTCAGCCATCCAAGCCGAAGGCTGGGGCGAATAATCGTTTAATTGCGCCGTTCCGGACTAACTTCCCTTAGCTGAGTCCGAATTGAAGGAAAGTTTAACGAGGATTTAGCGACGGCAGTTGTTCTTTTGCGTGACCAAAGAATAGCTGAGGTACTTAGTCATGAAGAAGACATTATTGCTCGTATCCCTTTTGGCGCTCGCAGGGTCAACTACCGCTCAGGCGAGTGCCCGTGACGAATCCGCCGCAGTGCAGTGCTGGGCCGTCATTCAGTTCCCCGGCTTTCTACATGCGGTCCAACAGTGGTTCTACCGTCCCTGCGTCGGAGCCGACTAAGTTGTTTCCGGGCGTGCAATGGCCAAGTTGGGATGCAACGGCCATTGCACGCCGATCCCGTGCAACCGTGCTACGACCGTGGGCGCAACTCGCCATGTCGAGGCAAGGAACGATCCGTGCGATACGACAGATCGGCAAGGCGACATTCGCATAATTTGAATAATATTCCGTGACCGGAAGAACGAGGTCGGCGCCCGACATGTTGTACGAATGGCCGGCCTCGCTGACCGCAAATACTTCGAGAGTCTGCCGTCCACCGACGGACACGATACGGAACAGCGGGCCTCCGGAGTTTCCCGGCAATGTCGCGCAATCATGCAGAAGCACGCCCGATCGCGAGTCTCGAATATGGCAGGATGGGTCGACGAGCAAACCGCCTGAGAGCGGCCTGTCGATCGGGTATCCCGCCATTCCGATTGTTTCCTGTGCCCTCGGCAACTCGGCATTGAGCTTCACGACTCCGAACTTGCGGCCAAGGCATTTTGTGAGGCGAAGTATGGCCCAATCGGCGGTGCGTGCAGCGTAAGCGTCGGTCCCATGTGGCAGTTGTTCAAGACCACCCTCGACGACGACCTTCGCTCGGCTCGTTTGCCACCGCTCCGCCGGACCGGTGACGCCAGCTGCGAACATGATCGGCCGTCCCACGGCGGAACGCACGCTTCCGAATGCGTGCTGCACCGTTAGGGCATAGCAATCGCCAACCAGGAATGCGGTGGCGTAGCGCGATTCTGCAGCTCCGTAGACGATGCCGACGGGCCCGAAGAGCGATCCCGGATCACTTTTGACGACTTGCCGGTCGTCGCGACCGAAGACCAGTGCCGCAGACCTGTCAGCCCAAGTCGTGCCCGATGCGGCCAAAGCGAACAGAATTGCCGATATTGTGAGAGGAGGCCGCATGCGGCCACGCACGTAGGCGCGTGGTCGCTACTTGAATCGGAGTAACGCGTCCGGATCGGAGGATGTTTGCGTAAGCTTGCTCTATGTGAGGGCTGACCGACTAAGGCCCCAAGCTGATGGACAAATATTGCTCGTCACCCGGGCGATGAACCTAGTGGACGCTCATGGTTTCGCCCCGGATGCCGCTGCCCACTTGGCCAGCGCGCAGCAACAGTTGCGGCAGTTAATGGAGAGCTGAGGCAGCCGATCAACCTGAGTCTAGCCGATCCCCCATCGGGCGAGAAGATGATGCGGAAGGGTACTTTCGATTGGTTCGGCCAAACCGTAGGGATACCCTGAGACTCGCGCCTCTGCTCGGTAAGCGGGAAGCTGGGCCTCATTTAGCTGTGGGAGCGGCTCGGTCTCTAATCCTCGTGGGCCGGGCCGCTTTTTCCGCTTCTCATCGCCATCCGGTCCATCGATCGGGCGCGAGAGGCGACAGGACGCGACAGCGCGCGACGAACTTCCTGGCGCCTCATTTCCTCTTCTTCCGCGCCGCATACCTTGCATCGCGCGCGGCCTTTCGCTCGGTTTCGGTGGGAGGAGCGGTGGCAGCCGCCTTGGCTGCAGCATCCGCGGCCGTCGCTTCCATGGCAGCCTTCTGATCCGCCTTCTTCGTGGCCGCCTTGTCCGCTTTGGCGGCGTCCCGCTTCAGCCCGGCCGCCACGCGTTGCGCGGCGGCTTTCTCGTCGACCGGCGGCCGCGAGCGATATTGCTCCAGCGCCTTTTTCCTGGCCTCGGCCGCCTGGCCGGCTCGGTCCTGGAACGAACTGTTGTAGGTCATGATGTGGTGGTCTTTCGATCTGGGTGTGGACGACTTTTGCAAACGTGATGAGTCAGGAAGGGCGCGTCACGCGAGTGAATCGCGTAACATGGAACGGGTTCGGATCGCTTAACGCTCGTCGCCCCGCCGAGTGCCCCCTCACCCTCCGCAGCTGCGCTGCTCCTCCCTCTCCCGCGAGGGGAGATGGGCTAGGCGTCGTCGCCCATGCGTAGGGCCGCGATGAACGCCTCCTGCGGGATCGAGACGCTGCCGTATTCGCGCATGCGCTTCTTTCCCTCCTTCTGCTTGTCGAGCAGCTTGCGTTTGCGCGTCGCATCGCCGCCGTAGCATTTCGCAGTCACATCCTTCCTTAACGCCGCGATCGTCTCGCGGGCGATGATCTTGCCGCCGATCGCGGCCTGGATCGGGATCTTGAACAGATGGCGGGGGATGAGGTCCTTGAGGCGCTCGCACATGCCGCGGCCGCGGGCGTCGGCGTTGGCGCGGTGG
>JAQGOD010000272.1 GCA_028293775.1 Gammaproteobacteria bacterium | reverse complement strand
TTACAGGGTGTGCTGGCGCGCGCGCTGCAGGGTAATGCGTCGAGCGCCACGGCGCTGCAAGCGGGCCGCCGAGCTCGGCCGTTAGCCGAACTGGGCTGGAAACTCGTCCAGCAATCTTTCGACGTTTGACTATTTCAAAGGATCCCCATGGATTTCTCGCACAGTGACAAAGTCCGCGACCTGCAAGAGCGCATTACGGCGTTTATGGATAAATATGTTTATCCAGCCGAGCCGATTTTTCACCGAGAGCTCGAGGAGAATCGGCGCGCCGGTAACCCGTGGCAACCGACCAAGATCGTCGAGGAACTCAAGGCGAAGGCCAAGGCGCAGAATCTGTGGAATTTATTCTTGCCGCACTCCGAACATGGCGCGGGCCTGACCAATCTCGAATACGCGCCGTTGTGCGAAATCATGGGCCGCTCGCACATCGCCCCGGAGGCATTCAATTGCTCCGCACCCGATACCGGCAATATGGAAGTGCTGGCGCGATATGCCACCCAGTCCCAACAGCAGCGCTGGCTCGAGCCGCTGCTCGAGGGCAAGATCCGTTCCGCGTTCGCGATGACTGAGCCCAGTGTCGCCTCGAGCGATGCGACCAACATCCAGGCCTCCATCGTGCGCGACGGCGATAGCTATGTGATTAACGGCCGCAAGTGGTGGACCTCGGGCGCCGGCGATCCGCGTTGCGAAATATTGATTTTCATGGGCAAGACCAATCCGGAGGCGGGGCGTCACAGCCAGCAATCGATGATCCTGGTGCCGATGAAAACGCCGGGGGTAAAGGTTCTGCGCACCCTCACGGTCTTTGGCTACGATCATGCGCCGCACGGCCACGCCGAAGTCGATTTTGTGAGGGTGCGTGTGCCGGCGGAGAACTTGCTGCTCGGCGAGGGGCGCGGTTTTGAAATCGCACAGGGGCGTCTCGGTCCCGGCCGAATCCACCACTGCATGCGCACCATCGGCGTCGCGGAACGCGCGCTCGAATTGATGTGTAAACGCGCGCAGACGCGAGTCGCGTTCGGCAAAAGGCTCTCGGAGCAAGGCGTTTCGCTCGAGCGCATTGCGGAGGCGCGCATTATGATCGACCAGACCCGCTGGTTGGTGCTGAATGCCGCGTACATGATGGATACCGTCGGCAACCGCGCGGCCAAGGCGGAAATCGCCATGATCAAAGTCGCCGCGCCCATCATGACGCTTAAAGTTCTGGACTGGGCCATACAGATGCACGGCGCCGGCGGCGTGAGTGATGACTTCCCGCTGGCGGCGTTGTGGGCGGGTGCCCGCACTTTGCGCCTGGCGGACGGTCCGGATGAAGTGCATCGCGAGCAAATCGCCAAACTGGAGCTGTCTCGCTACCGGCCGCAGGCTTAAAAACATGTCGAACGCGCATTTTAAAGTTTGGCCTAGCCATGCGATGCACAACCTGATCGCGCCTGCCACCAATTTGTTTTACAACGCCGAGGTGTCGGCGAGGCGCTATCCCAACAAGCCTTATCTCGTGTACTACGATACGCGGGTGAGCTTCGCCGCCTTTCACGACGAAGCGACGCGCGTCGCGGGCTTTCTCGAGCAGCGCTGCGGAATCGCCAAGGGCGATCGCGTGCTCCTGCTCATGCAGAATAGCCCGCAGTTCATGATCGGCTACTACGGCATCTTGCGCGCCAACGCGGTCGTCGTGCCGCTGAACCCGATGAATTTGACTCGGGAAATTCTGCGCTTCGCCAAGGATGCCGGTGCGAGCACGATGCTGGTTTCGCAGGAGCTGTACGCGCGCGTGGAACCCTTGCTCGACAGCGGAGATCTCGCCCATGTGATCGTCGCGTGTTACTCGGATTATCTGAAGGAAGCGACGACGCTGGCTGTACCGGATTTCATCCGTGCGCCGCGCATCGAGTACCAGGCGCGCGGTTTGTCGCTCTGGAAAGACGTGCTTGCCGGCAATTTGCAGCCGGGTCCTCTGACCGCGGGACCCGATGATCTTTGCGTGATGCCGTATACCTCCGGCACGACCGGTCAGCCCAAGGGCTGCATGCACACGCACCGCACCGTGATGCACACCACGGTGGCCAGCATTCAGTGGTTTGCTCTGCAGCCCGAAATGACCTTGCTGGCGGTGGCACCGATGTTCCACGTAACCGGCATGCAGGGCGGCATGAATGGACCTCTTTTCATCGGCAACACCTTGGTTCTCTTGCCCCGCTGGGACCGCGAAGTCGCTGCGCAATGCGTGGAGCGCTACAAAGTGGCGAGCTGGACGGCCATACCCACCATGATTCAGGATTTTTTTCTGAATCCCAACATCGAAAAGTACGATCTGTCGTCGATTCGCCGCTTGAGCGGCGGGGGCGCAGCGATGCCGGCGGCCGTGGCGCAGCGCCTCGCGGAGGTGGGCATCTCGTATGTCGAGGGCTACGGGTTGACCGAGACCATCGCCGCGACGCACATCAATCCGTCCGACCACCCCAAGCAGCAGTGCTTGGGCATTCCAATCTTCGATGTCGACTCTCGCATCATCGACCCGAGTACGCTGCGCGAATTGCCGCCCGGCGAAGTGGGCGAGATCGTCATACATGGCCCTCAAGTGTTCTTAGGGTATTGGAATAAGCCCGAGGATACGGCGCAGGTGTTCATTGAAATTGAAGGCAAACGGTTTTTCCGCAGCGGTGATCTTGGCCGGATGGACGAAGAGGGATACTTCTTCATTGTCGATCGCTTGAAGCGCATGATCAATGCGGCCGGATACAAGGTGTGGCCGACCGAAATCGAGTCGCTCATGTACCGTCACCCCGCGGTCCAGGAAGCGTGCGTAATCGGCACGAAAGATGCGCATCGCGGCGAAACCGTCAAGGCCTTCATCGTGCCGCGCGCCGAGTGGCGCGGCAAAATCGAGGCTCAGCCCATCATCGATTGGTGTCGAGAGCAAATGGCGGCCTATAAAGTGCCGCGCGTCATTGAGTTTGTCGAGGCGCTCCCGAAGTCGGGATCCGGTAAAATTATGTGGCGAGAACTGCAAGAACGCGAGAACGCTAAAACGGCTTCGATCACGGCGGTACAAACATGAAAGCTTTGATGAGCCATCGGCCCGGCGGCCCCGAGACCTTGGTGCTCGAAGAGGTAGCGGATCCTAATCCCGGACCCGGCGAAGTTCGCATCAACGTTCGCGCCGTGGGCGTTAATTTTCCGGACCTTCTGATCATCCAAGACCTATACCAAATCAAGCCGCCGCGGCCGTTTTCGCCGGGAGGCGAGCTTGCCGGCGTCATCGATGCGGTAGGCGAGGGGGTGACGACGCTTCGCAGCGGCGATCGCGTGCTGGTCAGCCCCGTGCGCGGCGCCATGGCCGAGAAGGCAATCGCTCAGGCCGGCAATTGCTGGAAAATTCCCGACAGCATGCCCTTCGAGGAGGCGGCTGCATTCCTCATGACCTACGGCACCTCGCAACACGCCCTGAAGGACCGCGCGCAACTGCGCGAGGGCGAAACACTCCTGGTGCTCGGTGCCGGCGGCGGCGTCGGCCTCGCTGCCGTCGAGCTGGGCAAGGCAATGGGTGCGCGCGTCATCGCCGCGGCCTCGAACGCCGACAAACTGGCCTTGGCACGCGAACACGGCGCGGATGATGGCGTGCAGTACCCTCTCGGATCGTTGGACAAAAATGCAGCGCGGAGCCTGACGGACAGCTTCAAGACGGCTTGCGGCGCGCGCGGGGCAGACGTGATCTACGATGCCATCGGCGGCGACTACAGCGAGGCTGCGCTGCGCGCGATTGCCTGGCAGGGAAGGCACCTGGTCGTCGGATTCACGGCCGGCATTCCGAAGCTGCCTCTCAATTTGCCGCTGCTCAAGGGCGCATCGATCGTGGGTGTTTTCTGGGGCGAATTCACCAATCGCTTTCCCGCGCTGCACGCCGCCAACGTGGCCGCGCTCATGGCGCTCTATCTCAACGCCAAGATCAAACCCGCAGTAACCGAGCGTTTTCCGCTGGCGCGCGGCGGCGAAGCGATCGCCAGGCTCGGCTCGCGCGCGGCGCGCGGTAAGATCATCATCACGATGGGCTGAGGCGGCGCCTTTAGGAGAATACGCATGGATCTGAAATACAGTCCAGAAGAAGAGGATTTCCGCGCCGAAGTGCGCGCTTTTTTTGATGCCGAGCTGCCCGCCGATATCCGCAGCAAGTTGCAATTGGGCAGACGCATATCCAAAGATGACATGGTGC
Source organism: Gammaproteobacteria bacterium (assembly GCA_028293775.1). Next base: position 899 of record JAQGOD010000272.1, on the reverse strand, counting down.
GGTGGCAGAAGATCCTATTCCGCAAAGGGTGGGGCGCGGTCAACTGGCCTAGCGCTTTTGGCGGGACGGGTTGGAACATCGTGCAGCAGCACATCTTTGAAGAGGAACGCGCGGATGCCTGTGCTCCGCCGCAGAATCCTTTTTCGTTGAAAATGCTGGCACCGGTGATGCAGACCTTCGGCAATGCGGCTCAGCAGGAGTACTTTCTGCCGCGGATTCTTTCGGGTGAGGATTGGTGGTGCCAAGGGTATTCCGAGCCGGGCTCCGGTTCCGATCTTGCCTCGCTGCGAACCAGCGCCGTGCGCCAGGGCGATCATTACATCGTGAATGGCCAGAAGACATGGAACACCCTGGGCCAATTTGCCGACTGGATCTTCTGCCTGGTGCGCACCAGTACCGAGGGACGCCCGCAACAGGGCATCTCGTTTCTATTGATCGACATGAAATCTTCGGGCGTTACGGTACGTCCCATCATCATGCTCGACGGCGAACATGAGATTAATGACATCTTCTTCGATAACGTGAAGGTGCCGGTGGAAAATTTGATCGGCGAGGAAAACAAAGGATGGACCTATGCCAAGTTCCTTCTCACGCATGAGCGCAGCGGCAATGCGGGCATCGGCAATTGCAAGCGCGCTCTGAAAAAGCTCAAACAGATTGCGGCCGAACAGATGAGCAACGGCCGGCCGCTGATCGAGGATTCTCGGTTTCGCGACCGGATCGCGCAGGTCGAAATGGAACTGATGGCCCTGGAGATCACGAACCTGCGCGTACTATCGGCAACCGCGAACGAGCAGCGAGGCTTGGGACCCGAAGTCTCGGTGTTGAAGATCAAAGGCTCGGAGATCATCCAGCAGCTCGCGGAGCTTAAAATGCACGCGCTCGGCCATGACGCGCTG
>JAQGOD010000503.1 GCA_028293775.1 Gammaproteobacteria bacterium | reverse complement strand
CCCGGTCACCTCGTGCTTGGTGAAGGGTGTGAGGTCGATGACGCCGACTTGTTGACGGACGCGCAACGCCTCCCGGCCCACGTGCGGGAAGTAATTGGAGCGCCGGAAGCTCCATCGATCCTTAGGTGTCACGCCCGGAGGCGCAAACCAGTTGGCGCGTTCCCAGCCATAGCGCTGTCCGAAGACGGCGCCCATGTGCTTCAGCTTGTCATACACCGGGCTGGTTTTCGCCGGGCGGGCATCAGGCCGTTCCTCGTCGGGATAGTGGATGACGAAGACATTGCGATAGGTTTCTTCGTTCTTTTGCACCACATAGCGCTTACTGGTGTAGGGGCCGTAGCGCCGCGGGTCGACCGCCATCATGTCGATGCCCGGTTCGCCTTCAGTGATCCACTCGGCGAGTTGCCAGCCCGATCCGCCGGCCGCGGTGATGCCGAAACTATGCCCTTCGTTGAGCCAGAGATTGCGCACGCCCCAGGCGGGTCCGATCAATGGGCTGCCGTCCGGCGTGTAGGCAATGGGTCCGTTGACAATGTCTTTGATTCCGCAGTTGCTTAAAGAGGGCACGCGCCGTTGCGCGGCCTCGACATGCGGCAGCAGGCGGTCTAAATCCCCTTCGAACAAATTCTTGCCGAACCAGTCCGGTACGCCGTCAGCGAAGCGGGCCGGCGCGCCAGCCTCATAGGGGCCCAAAATCCACCCCAAACGTTCTTCCCGCAAATAGTAGGATTGATCCGATTCGCGCAGCACCGCCAGTTCCCGGCCTCCGGCTTTGCGATACGCCTTCAGCTCATCCGACTCGTCGTAAACGATGTATTGGTGCTCGACCGGAATCGACGGTACATTCAGCCCGAACATGCGCCCCGTCTGCCGCGCATAGTTGCCGGTGGCGCAGACCACATGTTCGGCAATGATGTCGCCCCGAGTCGTCGTCACGTGCCATTCGCCGGACGACGTGCGTTTCACCGCAGTCACCTCGGTTTGCTCGTGAATTTCGGCGCCGCGAGATCGTGCGCCCTTTCGCAAGGCCATGGTCAAATCCGCCGGCGCGATATGACCGTCATCGGGATGATAGAGCGCGCCCACGATCTTAGGAGTGTCGACACCGTCTCCCAGCTCAACCAGCGGCCACAGCTCCTTGACTTGTTGAGGTCCGATGATCTGGAAGGGCACGCCGATGGTGTTGGCCGTACCGCAGTACTTTTGATACTCGTCCATGCGCGAAAGGTTGGTCGCGAGCCGCAGGTTGCCGGTGACATGGAAGCTGACGTCTTGCCCCGTTTCTGCCGGCAGACGCTTGTACAGGTCCACCGAGTACTTGTGCAGCTGGCCGACCGTATAGCTCATATTGAACAGCGGCAGCAGGCCCGCGGCGTGCCAGGTCGATCCGGCCGTCAGTTCAGCGCGCTCGAGCAGCACCGCATCCGTCCAGCCTTTGAGCGCCAAATGGTACAGCGTGCTGACCCCCACAGCTCCGCCGCCGATCACCACGACGCGGCTATGTGTCTTCACGTGCTTTATCTCCAAACGCAAATACGTGCGGCAGTGTAACCAGCAGAGAATCGGGCAGCACGCCAATTGCGACAGTCCCTTGCGGAAATGCGACCGAACCACCGCCGTGGCATAATTCGTTCCATCGATACCCTGGGCCTTTGAGGAGTAGCGTTTGGAATCCCCGGATGTGCTGCGCGAGTGCAGATACGCGTTCTTGACGCTGCCTAGCTATTCCCTGATCGCAGTCGCGAACGCCCTGGAGCCCCTGCGGATGGCGAATCGCCTGATGGGCAGGGAGGTTTACGAATGGTCGCTGGTGAGCTTGGACGGCAGAAGCGAGGAGGCCAGCAGCGGATTGAACTTATCGCCCACCATTGCGCTTGACAGTTTGGGCAAGGTCGACATTCTCTTCGTTTGCGGCGGAGTGAACGTCCGCGAATCGGTGTCGCCGGTGCTGCTGACGGCGCTGCGCCGTCTGGCTGACAGGAAAGTGGCGCTGGGCGGGTTGTGTACCGGCGGCTACGCCCTGGCCAAGGCCGGATTGCTGGACAATTTTCGCGCCACCATTCATTGGGAAAACCTATCCGCGCTGCGTGAACAGTTCCCCCGAGTTCGTATTAGCGATCAGCTTTTCACCGTCGATCGGGACCGGATCACGTGTTCGGGCGGCACCGCACCGCTCGACCTCATGCTGCATCTCATTCAATTGAGGCTTGGGTCCCGAATCTCGCAATTGGTGTCGGAACAATTCGTCCTCGATCGTGTACGCAACGATACCGACCGCCAATACATTCCGCTGCGTGCTCAGCTCGGCGCCTCACATCGAGGATTGATCCGCGTGGCGCAGCTCATGGAGGAGAACATCGAAAAGCCGCTGCCGCTGGAGTCCATCGCCAAATCCACCGGTTTGTCGCGCCGCCAGATCGAGCGGCTGTTCAAGCGGGATTTGAATTGCGTGCCGAAGCGTTATTACCTGGAAATGCGTCTGCGGCGCGCGCGCGAGCTTTTGTTGCAAACGGCCATGCCCATCACCGATATCACCGCTGCCTGCGGTTTCCAGTCGCCGCCGCATTTCTCCAAATGTTACCGCAAACAGTTCGGGTATCCGCCCAGCGAGGAACGCAAAAT
>JAQGOD010000222.1 GCA_028293775.1 Gammaproteobacteria bacterium | reverse complement strand
CCGCCGAGCTTATGCAACGGCGCGGTCTCCGCCGGAGCCCCCGTATAGCGGGAAACCAGGTGCAGTGATTGCACCGGCACATAAAGCTTGTCGCCATCCGCGTATTCAAGGACGAGAAATTCGCCGGTGTAACCGGCAATATCCATGGTCTGCAACCCAACGTAACGCCCGACGCCGTAGGTTTCGTGCACCACGGGCGCACCGACCCGCAGGTCCGCGAGTTCTTTGAGAATTTTTGCCGGATCGCGCTCGGTTCGGCGGCGCCGCCGCTCTTGGCGGGCACGGTCGCCGAATAGTTGCGATTCGGTGAGAATCTCCAACGGCGGAGATTCGAGCGTCAGGCCGGACGCGGTCGCCGACACGGTAATGCCGAGCTTGAGCCCGCTCGCGAGGAATGCGGCGAAGCTGTCGAAGATCTTCGGCAGGACGTCGCGGCTGCGCAGCAAGTCTAAAATGAGTTCGCGGCGGCCCGCCGATTCGGCCGCGAGCAAGATTCTCGCGCTGCTCGCGCCGATATGCGACACCAGTTCCGCGGCCGGTTGCTCGGCTCGCGCATCGATGCGCACCGACGCCGGAGCGGCGGTGGGGAAATTTTGGAAGGGCGGGGCGGTCTCGGGAGGCCATTCGAATGTGTGAAGCTGGACTTTCGGCCAGGGTGCATAGAGTTGCGCGAATTCAGCCGGAGTAACATAGACCTCCGCGGGATCCAAGATGGGGCGGTAGCGGTCGTGCCGCAACTGCTCGTGTCGTCCGACTATCCCGGTCCACAGGCCCTCGACCGCGCTGCTCGCGTCGTTGATGTCGATGACAGTGCTGTTGGGCGGCAGATACTCGAACAGATGCGAGGTGCGCTCGAAGAACAGCGGCAGGAAAAATTCCACGCCCCCCGGCGCGAGCCCATTGCTGACGTCCCGATAGATCGCCTGCTCGGTCAGATCTCCGGTAAAGCGCAGGCGATAACGGCGCCTGAACTCGCGCACCGCTTCTGGGTTAAGCGGAGTCTCGCGGGCCGGCAGCAAATTAATGCGGTCCAGCTTGCCGAGGGATCGCTGCGTGTCGGGATCGAATCGTCGGATACTATCGACGTCGCGGTCCAAGAGGTCGATTCGGTAGGGCGTATCGGAACCCATGGGAAACACATCGATGAGCGAGCCGCGCACCGCAAACTCGCCGTGTGCCACCACCTGCGTGACGCTGGCATAGCCGGCCAAAGCCAGCTGAACGCGCAAGGCCTCGAGGTCGAGCGTCTCGTTCACCTGCACCTTGAGGGAATAACCCTCGATATAACTGCGCGGTGCCAATCGCTGCAACAGCGTATCGATTGCGACCAGCCAAACCCCGTGGCGGGCGCGGGGTAGTTCCGCCAGGGTGGCGAGCCGCGCAGAGGTGATATCGGGATGTGCGGAAAAGCTGTCGTAGGGCAATGTTTCCAAATCGGGAAACACCCTGACGCTCAAAGCGGGACCGGCGAAGAATCGAACCTCTTCGCTCAAAGTTTCCGCTTCGCGGGAATTCTGGGCAATGACGATGAGCGGGCCCGAGGCCTTCGGCGCGGCCTCTGCGATCGCCAACGCCTGGGCGGAGCCGTAAAGCTTGCCCCATTTGATCAGGCGCTCATCATTGCTGGGAAGGATCGGTTCGAGTAGGGACATGCACGTGTAAAAAAGAAAAAACGCCCGCCGCGAAACAAAGTCGCGGTGGGTCCATAAGGGGAGATGTTACGCGAACCTAAGCGAGGCTACGCGTCATTGATGCTCAAGAATTTACGACCACACTGTGAATCACATGGTCGTGTTCGAAATAGACGATGAATCCCGGGTATTCCCAGCGAGAGATGGGCGGCTGTCCGACCGCAGGTGTCTTGGCGGCCGGCGCCCCGAACTTACCCGCCACCTGGTCCATGGTCATGCCGCGGGTGGGCGTGGGAACGTCGGATTGCTTGACGGCGATGCCACTGTCGACCGCAATGACCTCGGCTCCGGCGAGGCCGCTCGCGAGCACCGCGCCCAGCAGCAGAATTCGATACTTCATGGCGTACCTCATATGTTACCGATATCCTATGATTACTTTGGGAATTTCCATTTAAGATGAAAAGGGCCCCTGAAACTATACCACCGCCTCCACGGACCAATACTTGACTCAATTAACACTCTGATCGCAATGCCATTTACGGGCCCGTTTAAAGGTTAATCGCCGCGCATGTTCCAACCCCTGCCTGTCTTCGTGGGCCTGCGCTACTCGCTGGCCCGCGAACATAGCTTTTTCGTGTCCTTTATTACGTGGGTCTCGCTGCTCGGCGTAGCCGTGGGCGTCGCGGCCCTGATTACCGTCCTTTCAGTGATGAACGGGTTCGAGGCCGAACTGCGCGGCCGCCTGCTGAGCTTATCCGCTCACGCGACCTTAAGCCTGGGGGGCGCGCCTATCACCGACTGGCAAGCCCAAATAAGCCGCCTGCGGGGTTCCGCGGGTCTTCAGGGTGCGGCACCGTTCCTGGATACTGACGCCATGCTCAGCCGCCAGTCATCGATGAGCGGGGCGATTGTGCGCGGCATCGATCCGGAATGGGAACCCAAGGTGTCGTCCATCGCCGATGCCATGCGCGAGGGCCGCTTAAGCGACCTAACGCCCGGTTCGAACCGAATCATTTTAGGCCGAATGCTCGCCTACCAGTTGCAAGTCGGCGCCGGCGACACGGTCGTCGTCATGATTCCCGGCGTGAGTTCGGGCGGTGCAGTTTTCGCACCCCGGTTGCAGGAATTCGAGGTTGTCGGCGTGTTCGAAGTCGGTTTGCAGGAGCATGACGGTGTCCTGGCCTTGATCAATTTGAGCGACGCAGAAGCGCTGCGGGGCCTTCGGGGACCGACCGGGATCCGCCTGAAATTCGACGACGTGCTTGACGCGCCCGATTTATCGCGCGTTGCGGCTGCGCGGTTGGACCATAAGCTTCAGGTGCGCGACTGGACCCAGGAGAACGAGGCTTATTTTCGAGCAATCCGCATCGAGAAGACGATGATGGGTTTGATCCTCATGCTGATTGTCGCCGTGGCAGTTTTCAACATTGTGGCTACGTTGGTGATGGTCGTGAACGACAAGCGTACCGACATCGCGATTCTGCGCACCCTGGGCCTGAGCCCGCGCGGAGTGCTGGCGGTATTCATGACTCAAGGTGTGCTCATTGGATGGATCGGCACGGCGCTCGGGGTGGCTCTGGGAGTTGCGCTTGCGTTGAACGTCGATGTCGTCGTGCCGTTTCTGGAAACGAACCTCGGCTTTCACATCATGGACCCGGACGTCTATTACATCTCGGGCATCCCAAGCGAGTTGCATCCTCCTGATGTCGTCAGGATTGCATTGGCTGCCTTGATCCTTACTTTCACGGCAACCATTTATCCGGCTTTCCAAGCGGCGCGGACCCAGCCTGCCGAGGCGTTGCGGTACGAATGAAAGCTTATTGGTACGAAGGCTTTTTGGGGGTTCGATATTTGCGAGCATCGCGTCGGCGC
>JAQGOD010000179.1 GCA_028293775.1 Gammaproteobacteria bacterium | reverse complement strand
GCCAAGGAAAGTTTTACTCTGGCGCAGTGGCAGTATGCATACGGACAGGTGATATACATCATGGGCTTGAAAATCCTCCAGATGTTTCCCGAAGCTGTGGCCGGATGCGACCCGGGACCGGATCCGGTGTCAGGAAGCGGCGGTGCTGAAGGTGGCGGAGGAAATTACTATTCTCTAATAATGAAAGGCGGCGGAGAAGGAGGCGGGCCGATTATCAATATTGCGATCGCCGCATTGAGTCTCAATCCGGATCCTACAAAGAAAAGCTAAACGAGCTCAACGTTCTGCGTTGATATTCTGGGCAAGCCGATCATTCGATCGGCTGATGTCGCCCATGAGTCCTTGAAAATCGGCGCGGGGCTGAAGCGATGCAAAATAAGGTTCGTGCGTGGCCCACCAGGCTCGTCGCCAACCGAGCGTTGTTGCTTTGCGCAGATCTCGCATCGCTTCATCGCCCTTGCCCTCGAGGGCGTACACCTTAGCGCGTAGCTCATATGTCGCGTAGCGCTCCACGCCTGCCGCGATCATCGCATTGAGCATTGCGAGCACGTTGTCCAGCTCGCGCTGCGCCGACGGACGGTCCCCTAGCGCAAGGTCCGCAACCGCGAGATCTAGCCGGTACGATGTTCCCATGGCGCCCGCGCCTCTCGCGTAAAATGGCAATTCGGCATATCCAGGAGCGCGATCTGGTGCAGCCAGCGCGCGCGCCATCAGTTCTTTCGCGGCCATTGCTTCTCCCAGCAATAAGCGCGAGTAGGCTGCCTCGAATAACGCCAAGGCATGCGGCGATTGATCAAGTCGTGAAGAATTAAGATAGTCCCGCAATCCTTCTGCGCCGCCCTCCCGGTAGATAACTCGCACCAGCGCAGTGTCGGCCTGATTGTCGTCTTTGGTGACACGGCGACCGAGCTCTACGGCAGTGCGTGCCGGGCCGGCCAATCCAATCGTCAGGAAAAACGTCGCTCGCATCCAATAGAGATCGAAGTCCTTACTCGACTCCGCTTTCAACGCGGCGGCATTCCAACGCAGCGCTTCATCGATCCTGCCGCGGGATTCAGCGAGCCAGGCCAAGCGGTCAGCAGTCGATGCTATCTCGGGTTGCAAAATCCGAGCCCGTTGGCAGGCATTGGCGGCTTCATCATAGCGCGCCAGGTCTTCCAATACTTTGCATCTCTGTTCCTGTATGGCGAAATTCAGCGGATCCAAAGCGGCAGCGCGGTCGTAACTTTGCAGGGCTTCGCGAGGCTGTCCGTCAAAGAACCGTATGCGGCCGATTTGTGCGAACGCCGGCATATCGCTCGGATTCAATGAAATCGCCAGGTGCAAATCTTCAAGGGCTTCTTTCTTCCGTTCTTGCAGGGCGCGCAGCGCTCCGCGGGCGGCATAAGCTGCAGAGAAGCGATTATCGAGCCTCAAAGCCGATGCGATCAGGGGCTCCGTTTGCGCCGCCACGTCCGCAATCGGAATATCTCTAAAATAATGTTGGTTCAGGCTTGCATACGCCAGCTGAGTGTATGCGGGCGCAAAATTTGGATCCGCGGCCAACACTTGCCGGTATAGGTCTACAGCGCGAGCGGTAGATTCAGGGGTTAGCCGCTGTGAGTAGTACCTTCCAAGCAGGTACAGCTGATAGGCTTGCTTATCCGCGGTACGTCTCGCTGCAAACTGCCGCTCGGAGTCCGTGGTAAGGCGAACTTTCAGAGTTTCCGCCACGGAGCGCGAGACATCCTCTTGGACTTTGATCGCATCCTCGGCGGGCCGGTCGAAATTTTCCGACCACAAATGATAACCGTTGCGCGCATCAATCAGCTGCACTGTGATGCGCATGTGATCGCCCGAGCGACGCATGGACCCTTCCAGTATGTGACTCGTATCAAGCGCCTTGCCGATTTTGCGTACATCTTCGTCCCGGCCACGGAAGGCGAATGCGGAGGTACGCGCCACCACGCGCAGTGTTGGAATCTGCGCCCACCAGCTGGAGAGTTCTTCTGTGAGGCCGTCACAAAACGATTGGTCGGCCTTTTCCGCAGTCATATCGATGAAGGGCAGTACGACGATCGAATTGATTGCCGATGCCAGCCGCTTGGCGCTCGATGAGTACAGCCAAATCACCGCACCCGCGCCAATTAGCGCGATCAGCACCGCCCCGGCAAGCAAAATGGGCCTCGATCTACGATTGAGCCGTGTGGCCGGCCGTGTGGCCGGCGAGACAACCGCGGGAGCTTCCAGCATCGGCGCTGCCTCAGCGGGCTCGTTTGGTGCATTTAAATGCCGTACTGGCGCAATCAACCGGTAGCCTTTGCGCGGCACGGTCGCTATGTAGGTTGGATCCGCGTCCACGTCGCCGAGCAGTTTGCGAAGCTGCGACACCGCTTGATAAACAGACGCGGATCCCACGACCACGCCGGTCCATACTTCGTTGAGCAGGCGCTCGACGCTGACGACTTCGCCGGCTGCGCCGGCGAGACACAGGAGCAGCCGCATGGTACGAGGCTCGAGCTTATGGGTTTCGGTGCCTTTCGCAATGGTATCGAGCGAAGGGTTGACCACCCACTCGCCGATTTGCACCGTGTCCTCGATAGCCCCGGTCGGCATCTCTCAGCCTCCTGACTCCTAGTATAAGGCTTGCATGGCAATTGCATCTGCTATGCTGAAATGCAGTTCGGAGGGGGACGGCATGAAAACAAACTATCCCATTGTTGCCGTATTCATCGCGGTGCTTCTGGGTGCTCCATTCTCGACGGCGAAGGACGCCCCGGCGAAAGATCTATGGGAGCGGGTTGAGCATCACGACGCAGACTCTGGCGGCGTCAAGATTCATTATGCGGCCCTGGGCAAGGGCCCGCTGATTGTCATGATCCACGGATTTCCCGACTTCTGGTACACCTGGCGCAGGCAGATGGAGGTCTTGAGCGCGCACTATCGCGTCATCGCCGTGGATCAACGCGGCTATGACCTGTCGGACCGCCCTGCGGGCATCGAGCAATACGCCATGCCAAAGCTGGTGAATGACATCGGTGCAGTCATCACGGCCGAAGGCCGCGCCAGCGCCGTGATCGTCGGACACGACTGGGGCGGTGCGGTGGCCTGGACTCTGGCCATGACGCACCCCGAATGGATCCAAGCCCTCGTCATTCTGAATCTGCCGCATCCCAGCGGCATTCAACGCGAAATCAAGAACAACCCTGAGCAGCGCAAGAATAGTCAGTACGCCTTTAACTTCCAGAAACCCGGTGCCGAAAAAACGCTGAGTTCGGAAAAGTTGGCTGCCTGGGTGAAAGACGATGCGGCACGCGCGCACTATATTGAGGCATTCAATCGCTCGGATTTCGAGGCGATGCTCAACTACTACCGCGCGAACTACCCACATCCCGACCAGGACTCGGCGGCCCCGGCACCCTCGCCCCTGCCCAAGGTCGCGGTTCCGGTGCTCGAGTTTCATGGGCTAGGCGACCAGGCGCTGCTGCCCGGAGCGCTGAGCGGCACCTGGGACTTGGTCGAGAAGGATTTCACGTTGGTGACCATCCCCGGCGCGGGACACTTCGTGCAGCAAGACGCACCCGATCTCGTTACCACGACCATGAGTGACTGGCTCGGCCGGCGCATTCACTGAGGCGGCCCGTGCAAGTAGAGGCGATACCGATCCGCCGCTGTGGCGGCGAACTCGCGTGCTTCGCGTTCGTACCGGTTGTTCCAATATCCGCAGCGTGCTGACTCTATGAGGTATCTCCAGCGCGTCAAATGACCGGGACGCCACTGACGGACGACGTGGAAATACTCGTGCAACAGCAGTTCATGAGTCGCGATGAAACGCGCGCCGCTGATGCTGAGCAAGATGCGATTGGGACGCGTAGTGGCGCTCATATTCAAGTGAGCACGCGCATAAAGCGAATGCTCGATGACCACCACCGTGTCAACCGGCTCGCCGAAAACGCGCTCGAGCGCGTCGTTCACGGCTTGCGGGACGACGAACCGGCGTGAACGTGGTCTCATCGATAGTTGTGAGATTTCGCACCTCTACTTGAGCGTGTCCGCCTACAGACGTACGTACTTACTTGCACACAGTATGCCTCCACTCACCGAGGCAGCAGCAATGAGGCTCAAATGAACAAAACGCAAGAACTGCAGCATCTTACCGACGACGTGCAAGGTCTGATGGGCAAGGTCGCGAATGATCAAAGCCCGCAAGTTCAGCATTTGCGCGCGCGCGTCGATGAAACCATCCAAACGACGAAAACCGCGCTGGAAAACGCCAACAACGCGGCCATGGATGCCCTAAAAAATGCGGCTAGCGCAGCCGATGACTATGTGCGCGACAACCCCTGGGTTGCCGTGGGCGTGATCGCCGGCGTTGCTGCCTCGCTTGGATTCCTTGCGGGGTACATGGCGGCGCCACAAAGAACCCTCAAACAATCATTGATGGGCATGATTCGGCGATAGACGGGTAATTAAAATAAGGGAAATTCCATGGACATGGTATTGATCTTGATCATTCTGTTGGTGCTGTTCGGCGGCGGCGGCGGTCTGTACTGGGGCATGGGCGCTGGATGGGGCATCGGCCCGATCGGGCTGATTATCGCCGTGCTGGTAGTGGCATTCTTGTTGAATAGCCGCCGAGGGCGGCGCCTCTAGAGCGACGAGAGACCGAATACACCGAACGACTGTTGCGGGTCGGTCCACATGTCGTCGATATACCAGCCGGCGCTTTCGACGATGGCCGACAGGGTCCGAATGCTGTACTTGCGCGAGGTTTCGGTATGAATGGTCTCGCCCGCGGCAAAGTGGAAACTTCGCCCATCGACGCGCACGGTCTGAGCTTCCAGGCTGACCAAGTGCATTTCGACGCCTGAATTGGTTTTGTTCCACCGTGCCTCGTGAGCAAAGCGTTCGAGCTTGAAGTCCCCGTCCAGTTCGCGATTGATCCGCGCCAGAAGATTTAGGTTGAATGCCGCGGTCACGCCCTGCCGGTCGTCATAGGCCGCAAGCAGGATCCGGATATCCTTGGTCAGATCCGCCCCGACCACCGCGGTGCCCTTCGGCCCGACGTGTCGACGCACGCGGCGCAGGAAGGAAACGGTTTCGGCATGATCAAGGTTACCGATGGTTGAACCCGGAAAAAAAGCCGATCGCCCTTTCAAGGGAATCGCGTCGGGAATTTCAAAATTCTCGGTGAAATCCGCAACGATAGGCCGGATGCCAATGTGGGGAAAACGATGCCGCATCGATATCACGGCATGGTCGAGAAAATCGCCGGAAATATCGACCGGCAGATAGAAACGCGGCGCGTCGAGCGCGGCAATCAGAATTTCGGTTTTGACGCCCGCGCCCGCACCGTATTCTATGATCGTGGCCCCCTTGCCGATGAAACCGGCCATCTCGGCCGCGTTCGATCGCAGAATGGCGGTCTCGACTCGCGTTGGGTAATACTCCGGCAAGAGCGTGATCTGCTCGAACAGTTCAGAGCCGCGCTCGTCATACAGCCATCGAGAGGGCAATGTCTTGCGCTGTGCGGACAGGCCGGCGATGACATCCCGCCGAAACAATTCTGGCTGCGACAGGCGATAGTCTGCTGTCGCAAGCATCACGCGTCCTCCGCCAATCGCAAGCCGGCGAATTGCCAACGAGTATGGGGTGCAAAGAAGTTCCGATAGGTTGCTCGCACATGATCCTCCGGGGTAACGCAGGAGCCGCCGCGCAAAACATATTGTCCTGACATGAACTTGCCGTTGTACTCGCCCAGCGCTCCGTCGATCGGGCGAAAGCGCGGATACGGCATGAAGGCGCTGCGAGTCCATTCCCACACGTCGCCGAACATCTGCCGCAGGCCACCGCCGGCTGGCGGCGCCTGTTTAGGCCGCAGGCGTCCCGAATGCGCGAAGTTGCCGCTTACCGCCAGGGTTTGCGCAGCAATCTCCCATTCAGCCTCAGTGGGTAGACGCCGCTTCGACCACGTCGCAAACGCATCCGCCTCGAAATAGCTCACGTGCGTCACCGGCGCCTCCGGATCGACCGGTTGAGCACCACGCAAAGTCATGGTCCAAAACTCTCCGTCGCGCGCTTCCCAATACAAAGGTGCGGCCCACGCCTCGTCTCGGGCTCTCGCCCAGCCGTCGGATAACCACAGCAGCGGATTGCGATACCCGCCGTCGGCCATGAATTGAATCCACTCGCCGTTGGTGACCAATCGATCGGCGATGCGGTAGGGGTCGACATGCACCGCGTGCCGCGGGCCCTCGCTATCGAAGCCAAACCCCTGCCCCTCGTGTCCGATGTGAAATAGGCCGCCAGGGAAGTTCTGATAGGTCGGCGCGCCTGTATTCCGTAGCTCCACCGGCAGCGGCTCCGATTCCTTATAGGCCGGACGCAGCGGATTCTGCGCGAACAGGTGCAGGATGTCGGTCAACAGAAGTTCTTGGTGCTGCTGCTCGTGATGACATCCGAGCTCGATGAGCTTCAGCACAGGTTCCGACACGTTCTGCTTCAGCAGCCTTGCCATCGCCGAATCGACATGCTCTCGATAGGCAAGCACCTCCATGAGCGACGGACGCGTGAGCAACCCTCGCAAGGCACGCGGCTGCCGCGGACCGACTGATTCATAATAGGAATTGAAGAGAAAATTAAACTTCTCATCGAACAGGCCATAGCCCGGGAGATGCGGCTGCAGCACCATGGCTTCGAAAAACCAGCTGGTGTGCGCCAAATGCCATTTCGCCGGACTCGCATCCGGCATCGACTGCGCCGTCGCGTCGCCATCAGACAGCGGCGCGGCCAGCGTCGCGCTGGCCGCGCGCACACCGGCGTACTGGCCCTCCAGCGCGGACGGCTCGTTGGATGGCGCGGGCGGGCTGGAATGGGGGCGCTGCATGGTTAGTCTCAGGTGATTCGACGACGCAATGAACTCCCATCGTAATGGGTCGGCACGGATCGTGGGAGATCAGGGCCTTTCCTCATGCGCCGATTCGGATGTAGGCAATCTCCGACGGCGAGGATCTAACTCATTAAAAAGACTGGAAAAGCGCCGTTACTTTTGTTTCGGCTGCGGCGTGAACAACAGATCCTGATAGTCGTAACTGAAATCGGCCAGCGGTGACACGGCCTTCATCGTCACGCGCTCCACCTTGCCGTCGGCATCAAGGCCAAATGTCACATAGGCCGGCTCGATGGTCTTATCGTTGAATCGTGTAATGAAGCTGTCGTACTGCCAGTGCTCGAGTGGACCGCCCATACGCGGCGTCGATTTGAAATCAATCGTAAGTCCAGCCTTTGATTGCGCGATTTCGATATTGCCGTACCAAGGGTCGGTGTACTTTCCAACATAGCGCGCAAGCGGCAGCGAGGGCCCGATCTTGGCGGGCTTGGCGGCGGATGCTTGATACATTTTCAAAGCTTCCTGCACGCGCTGTGTCTTGTCCGCTCGGAGCTTTTCCGGCCAGCTATCGGTCGGCAGTCCGAGATAATGATCGAGCAACTCGTACATCAATCCAATGATGAGCTCGCCATCCTCACTGTTGATCTCGATCGAGAAGCCAACATGCTTTTCCGGAATCAGCACCACCGCGGTGAGGAAACCGAACACCGCCCCGCCATGCCACACGATTTTCGCTCCGCGGTAATCGCGTATATCCCATCCCAGCGCGTAGGTGTTGAACATCGGCTGCGTCGGCGCGAGCGCACCCGAGCGCGGGGCAATTGGTTGCAAAACCAACGGAGTCCACATTTGGTCGTGCGCCGCTTGGCTGAACAGTCTGCCGCTGTTGCCCGGAAGGGCGCCGCCGTCGAGCTGGATCGTCAGCCAGCGCGCCATGTCATTGGCGCTGACCGCCAATCCGCCGGCGGGGGACGCGTTGCTGCCCAGGTTGTCGCGCTCGTCCAAGACCGATTGATCACCCACTCCCCGAAGACCGCCGTTCATGCGCGCATGCGGCTGAGCACGGTCGGCGCTGGCGAAATGGCCGTCATCGTCGGTGGTGGAATGCAGCATGCCGGCCGGTTTGAGCACGTGATCGGCGGTGAATTTCTCCCAGGTCTCGCCGGTAACCTCCTCGATGAGCTGACCCGCTACCATGTAGAGAACGTTGTCGTAGGCAAAGCCGCTTCGAAAACTGGTCGCAGGCTTAATATAGCGCAGCCGCCGCACCGACTCAGCGCGGCTCAAGTTGGTGCGAGGCACGAATAACAAATCGCCGGCGCCCAATCCCAATCCGCTGCGATGCACGAGCAAATCTCGGATGCTCATCGCGCGCGTCACCCACGGGTCGTACATCTGAAAGCCGGGCAGATGATCAATCACCTTGTCGTCCCAGCCGATCTTGCCTTGATCGACGAGTATGCCGAGCGCAGCCACCGTGAAGGCTTTGCCGGTGGAACCGGTCGGAAAAATCGTGTCGGCGTCGACGGCATCGGATGAACCCAGGCGCTTGACACCGAAACCTTTGGCCAACGTAATCTGGTCGTTCTCGACGATGGCAATGCCTAAGCCGGGTACGCCGATGTCCTTGCGCAGGGCTTCCACCCGGCTCTCGAAGCCGGCGGGCGGCGCCGCAAAGGCCGTCGCGGTGCAAAGAATCAAGGGCGCCATTTTAAGAATTTTCATGCAAGCTCCGGTTGAAATGCGCTCGAGGCCGTGGTTTCCAAGGCGCGTGCCGCTTCGATTCGCCGTATCGCGCCATCGAGCGTGAACAGCATCGCCGCCGCAATCGCAGAGATCACTGCAAGAACGGCGAAGAATTGTGCGTGGCCCATGCTGCCCCAGAGCGTGCCCACCGCGCCGGCCGACAGCGAACCGGTAAAAATAGCGAGAAACCACGCCGCTACGGTGGTGGCGCCGTATCCTAAGGGCGCGAGCCGCGCGAACAGACCCAATCCGGTGGGCAGAATATAGAGTTCGCCCAGGGTAAAAATACCAAAAAATAAAACCAGCCACATCCAGCTGGCCCGCCCGGATCCTGCGACGTACGCCGCCGTGGCCAGCAGCAGATACGCCGCGGCGACAACGAGGGCGCCCAACGCCATTTTCCGCATCGAGGATTCCGAGCGGCCCGCATCCGCGCGCCGCCGCCAGCGTGCGAGCAGCAATGGCGTCATGATGATGACCAACAAGGGATTGAGCGCTTGGAACCAAGTCATGGGTATGCTCATCACCGAGGTCGCACGATCGATGCCGACATCCGCCCACAAGGCCACGGTATTGCCCATTTGTTCGTAGGCACTGCGAAACACCGTCACGGCAACACCGACCGCGAACAGTAAAATGAACGTGGAACGCAAACTCACTGCCGGTGCTCGAGGTTTCGCCGCGGCTTTGCCGGCGATGCGAACCTGATCCGGCAGATGCTTGCCGCCGAGGATGTAGATAATGAGACCGGTGAGCATGCCCACGCCGGCGGCGCCGAAGCCCCAATGCCATCCGTAGAATTCGCCCAGCGTGCCGCATATCAGCGGCGCGAGAAATCCGCCGATATTGATGCCCACGTAATAAACGTTATAGGCCCAGCCGCGGCGCGGATCCTCCGGCCGATACAGGCCGTCGATTTGGCTGGGCAGGCTGGGCAAGAACAACCCATTGCCGAGCGCGATCGTGGCGAGCGCGAAGTAAAAGAGCGGTTCGAAAGTCATCATGAAATGACCGGCCGCCATGATGCTGCCGCCGATGATCACGGCGCGGCGCTTGCCGAGCCACCGGTCGGCGATGATGCCGCCGAAGATCGGCGTGAAATACGCCAAGCCCGCGTATGCGCCATAGATGAGCGAGGCTTTTTCCTGGCCGATGAGCAATTGCTTGGTCATGTAGTAGACCAGCAGTGCCCGCATGCCGTAGTAGGAGAACTGCTCCCACATCTCGGTCAGGAACAGAACGGTGAGGCCGCGCGGCTGACCGAACCACGTTTGTGGGCGCGCGCTCATGCTCTAAGCGCTCGGCCCTCCCCAGACATGCTCACCGCTCCACGCGTTGCCATCGGTATAAGTCATGCTGGGCGTTCGATCCTGAGCCAGGAATATCGGCCCATCCAGATCCACCACGTCGCAAAGTTGGCCGAGCACGAATCCAGGCGCCATCGCAAGACTCGTGCCCACCATGTTGCCCACCATGACTCGAAGGCCCAGGCGGCGGGCCTCGTGCGCCATCGCCAGCCCTTCGGTCAGGCCGCCGCATTTGTCCAGCTTGATATTCAGCACTTGGAAACGACCGACCAGACCGGGAATATCGCCCATGCTGAGCGCGCTTTCATCGGCCGCGATGGGGATCTTCGATTTGAAGCCATCCAGATCTGCCTCGCGCCCACGTTTCAGCGGCTGTTCGAGCAGCGAAATGTTCAAGGGTTGCAGCGCGGCCACCAGGGATTCGAGCGCATCGATGGTGTAGCCCTGATTGGCGTCCACGCCCATCCAAACCTCGGGTCGCGCTGCGCGCACTGCGCGCACGCGTTCGATGTCCAGCGGCAGATCGCCGGTCAATTTCAATTTCAGCGCTTTGGCCTGGGCATACTTGCGCGCGCCTTCCGCCATGGCGGACGGCTCGTCGGCGCCCAGGGTGAAGGTGGTGAGGAGGGGCTTGGGCGGCGGCAACCCGGCCAGCTTCCACACCGGCACGCCTAAGCGATGAGCATCAAGTTCCCAGAGCGCGCAATCAATGGCATTGCGGGCGCCGCCGGGAGGAAGCAATCGTTGCAGCGAGCCCCGATCCGCGCCCGCTTCGATGTCCGCTCGCGCCGCTTCGATTGCTGCGATCATGGTCTGCGCGGTATCGCCGAGATAGTAAACGCCCGAGGCCTCGCCACGGCCCCGATGGCCGCCGTCCGCGAGCGTGGCGAGGACCACCTCCTGCTCTTCGAATACGAAACCTGAAATTCGAAACGGTGCCGACAGGCGCAGTTTCTCGACTTCAACACGCAGCTTGAGCGCCGGCATCAAAAGTCCAGCCCGAAGCCGATCAGATGAAACGCGCTCGCAATCCACAGAACGATGAGCGCCGAGAGGACGAGCACCACGCTCCACAACTTGGCAGGCCAGCGACGCGAGCCGCTCCAAACGGTCCAGAGGTGCCATAAAATCAAGGCGAAACCGCCGATGAAAGCGATGACGCCGAAAACTTGCGCAAAGCGCACGGTCGCGTTGAATTTGTTGCTGAGATTGTTGAAATCGCCAAACATCCGGATGACGGTCAGCGCCCACACTCCCAACCCGGCAAGGGTCAGGATGGCGCCGATTTTGCCGAGGCGATAGGCGCGCAGCGCGTGAGGATCGAGTGCCAGCGTGGCACCGTAGCGGCGGCGCACGACGGCATTGATGGGCCAGAACAACGCGGTGAGCAGCAGCGCCGCCAAAGCGGCGTACAGCGCGGGTAACAACCAGACGGCATCCTCATACCAGGGCACCCGATCGAACACCATTAACGGGGAAATGCCATCGATGCTGAATCGAACCACCTGACCGTCTTGCACTTTGGCGGCCAGGCGTTCGTGACTTTGCGGATCGCGCCAGACAAAAGGCGCAGTTTCGATCCAGTGGCGCGGTTTTTCGTTCAGGCCCTTGAACGGAGTTACCAGCTCACCCTTGGCATCGGTGCTGAGCTTGGTTTGGCCAAACAAACCGAGCGAAGACAAAAAGCTCGATTGCGATCCGCGCGAGTTCCCCCAGCTGCCCTTCAGCTTGGCCGCGTCGGCGGCGGCGGTGGCCTTGTCTATGCCGGTGACCGTCTCGGCGACGGGAAAATAGCGGTCCGCAAAATCGTCGAACAATGCTCCGCGCAATCCCCCGGCGGCACCCTTTTTACCCAAGCTATTGAATGAGACGTAGAAGCCCACGCCCTCCTTCAGAAAAAGATGAAGCGAGGTGTGAAAGTTCTGCGTGTCGCCGAGGTGCGCGATCACCTCGCGCCCATTGACATTGGTTTCGAAAAATCCCAATTCCATTCGGTTGAGCGGCGGCAGAATGGTGAGCGGACTGTTGTGCATCATTTCGGCAGTCTCGGCTTTCAGAATCCGATTGCCGTGATATTCGCCGTTTTGCAGGTGCGCGATCATGAAATGCGCCATGTCCTCGCCCGGCGAGGACAGCGAACCGGCGGGTGCCGGTCCGATGAATTCAAACGGCTTGGGCGGGTCCGACGCCAGTGGATATCCCTTGGACATCAGGGGCGCGAGGTTGGCCGGCAGCGGCTGACGGAAGGTCGAATACTTCATGTCGAGCGGGGCGAAAATGTGTTTGTCCATGTAATCGTCAAATGACTCGCCGGAAAGACGCTGCACGATGTACCCGGCGAGGGATGCGCCATAGTTGGAATAGGCGGGCGTGGTACCCGGCGCAAACACCCGCTCCGGAACCCATTGTTTGAGCAAAGCTTCGAATTTGAGCGATTTGGGATCGTCCGACATGATGCCCTTGGCCTGCTCTTCGAAACCGGCCGTATGCTGCATGAGATTTCGCATGGTGACCGGCTTGCCCTCGCGGACGGGAATCTTGAAATCCAGATACTGATTGATATCGGCATCGAGATCGATCTTGCCCTGCTCCACCAGCTGCATCACGGCCGTCCAGGTCAAGAGCTTCGACACGGATCCCGGCCTGAATAATGTCAGTTTTGGGTCGACAGGTGCGCGCGCCGCGACGTCCGAATAACCGAAGCCGCGTTCGCTCAAGACTTCGCCGTCCTTGACCACGGCAACCACGGCGCCGGCAAGGTCGCCGGTACGCAGCGCGTAGGGCATATAGCCATCGAGCCAGGCGTTCACATCTTGCGCCGTCAGCGGCACAGCGGCCGCTTCCGCCGAGGGAGTAGCCGGAGCGGTGGCGGCTATAGGGTTGGTGGGTTTTGATGCCGGTGCGGCGTAGTTTTGTGCAGCGACGCTCATGCCCAGCATGAACAGCGCGGCCAGCGGAGCAGGATTTCGCATAGGTTCTCTTTTCGCGACGGTGTCGCTGTTAGTTTTGGTTTTTAAGACATTCATCAACGAGCCGTTCGAAAGCATCGCCGGCACGCATGGGGTCCGCCACCGGCAGTCCCAAGCGCGCGCTCTCGTCGGCAAGCAATCGCATCGCCCTTTTCTCGTCCAAATCCGAGGTGTTCAAGCTGATCCCGGCGCAGCGAATGGCTGGATTGGTGCGGCGGCCGAGGCGCAAATTCATATCGATGGTCTCCGCGATGTCCGGCAAGGAAAACGGAAGACCCAGCACCTGTTTTCGATCGGGGTCGTGGCACACCACGATCACGTCGGGTTGACTGCCGTGCAGCAGCCCCAGCGACACGCCCGCATACGCAGGATGAAACAAAGAGCCCTGCCCCTCGATCACGTCCCAATGTTGCGGGGCTGCATTGGGGCTCAGCATTTCAGCCGCGCCGGCCTCGAAATCGGCGACCACCGCATCCAACGGCATGCCGCCGCCCG
>JAQGOD010000173.1 GCA_028293775.1 Gammaproteobacteria bacterium | reverse complement strand
ACACCGGCTCATCGTAGAGTCATACGGCCGACTGGCGATGTACCACACGGGAGATCTGCAGATCAGCGGCATCTGCCCGAACAGCAGCCGCGCCATGTCCCTCACCTTTTACAGCCAGCGCGGCCTAATCGATATTGAAGAATTAAGGCAAATCAGTTAGTTGCCGTAGGACAGGCCTTACAGCCGAACCAACGCACTGGGAATTGAGTACCGGCGGCAAGCGGGCCATTCTGGGGTCCAGGCAGCCCAGAAATGGGCGCGCGCGATTGTTTGCCGGATGGCCGACGTCGCAAACTTTCAAAAATTCTAAAAGGGGAACATGTATGCAAAAGCTCATAGTGTTGCTGGTCGCGCTCTCTGCAGCCGCCGTCGTTTCTGGATGCAACAATGCGAAATCGCCCGACGCCGTGGCGAACGACGTTTCGTCGGCCCAACAGAAAAGAGCGTCCGAGGTTGCAGATGCGAAGAAGGATGCCGCAAAAGATGCGAACAAGGCGGAGGCCAAGGTCGACGACAAGACTAACGATCTCAACACCACGAATGCCAAGGGCGCCTACGATGTCGCCATGGCGCAAGCTGACGGGGACCACAAGGTAGCCATCCAAAAGTGCGAAGCGATGTCCGGTGACGCTCAAAAGGCGTGCAAGGATCAAGCGGATGCCAAGTACGACATGGCCAAAGCAAACGCAAAAGCGATGTTAGCCGCGCAAAAGCAGTAAATCCTCGTTTAGAGCACCGCCTCGGTTGAGCACCACCGTGAAGGCCGCCGCGCCGACCGGTGGTGCTCGAATTTGCAAGAATTCAACCCGTTCCCGCCGGCTCCCGTTTGAGCGACACTAGGGTACGCGTTCAGTATTCCAAGAGGCGTGCTTATGCTGCCTATGAACCTGCCATCCCGCGCGAGCGGGGGACTCGTGCATGTCGTCGTCGATACCCCGAAAGGCAGCGCCAATAAATACAAGTTCGATGCGGAGCTGCAAGTATTCAAATTGAGCCGAGTCCTGCCCCTTGGCGCTCAGTTCCCTTTTGACTTCGGCTTCATTCCAGGCACGGCCGCCGAAGATGGGGATGCGCTGGACGTCATTCTAATCGTGGACGTTCCCAGTTTCGTCGGTTGCCTGATGGATGCCCGCCTGATTGGCGTGATCGCGGCGGAACAGCGCGAGCGGCGCCATACGATTCGAAACGATCGATTGATCGCTGTGCCGGTTACGCAGGTCAACAAACCGAGAATCCGGCGCATCGATGACCTGCCTAATCAGAAGCTCGACGAACTCGAGTCTTTTTTCATCAACTACAACAAAATTCAGGGCAGACAATTCAGCCCGTTGGGCAGACGGGGCCCAGAGGCGGCCGAGCGCTTGCTGCAAACCGGCATCCAGCGAGCGCAGCGCAAGACCCGAGGGCGGTCCTGATGGCCAAAAGCCAAAAGTCCGGTATTCCTGTTGGCCTCGCTCGGGATGGTTTGGTGGAACAACTGGACCAGGTAATCAATGCATTGCAGCGGCGCAAGCTGACGGACCAGGCTGTGCACGAGGCGCGAAAGGGGGTGAAGCGCTCGCGGGCGATCCTGCGCCTGCTTCGGCACGTAGTCGGCAAGCTGACGTATCGACGTGAAAACAAGCTGCTTCGAGACGCCGGGCGGCCGCTGACCGCACTGCGCGATGCGAAGGTGTTGATCGAAACCGTGCGGCATCTCGCGCGCAAATCGAATCCCCTCGCTCGCCTGCTCCAGGAAGATCTCGATCGCTGCCGCGAACGGCTCTCACCAGAGCGCGTGCGCGATGTTGCGGCCAGGCTTCGCGATGTGAAGCGGCGGCTTGAAGGTATTGATGAGAAAACCCTCCGGCGAATGGTTACTCGAAAAGACGTGGATCGCATCTACAAAAAGGGCCGTTCGGCGTTCGAGGAGGCCTGTAAGAGCGGAACGGATGAGCGATTGCACGAATGGCGCAAGCAGGTGAAGTATCTCTTGCATCAAATCGAGTGGGTGCGCGAATTTGGCCTCAGACACCTGGCTGAGCCCCGTCGGCAAGCGGATCGCTTGGCAGAAACCCTCGGTGATGATCATGACTTGGCGGTACTCAAGACTAAGATTCGGGGGTTCGCGGCGGCGGGAAAGTTGCGCCTGTCCCACGCGGCTCCCAGGGGGTCTCCCGGCGCGCTGGAAAAGCATCTCGCGCAACGACGTTCGGCCTTGCAAAGAAAAGCTCGGAGGCTCGGATCGACCTTGTTCGCTGCTAAGCGCCATCTCATCAAGAAGTGGCAGCTATGAGCCCGATTAAGCGGAACTCCTGCAGTATTGACGCGGGCCGCTGCCGGGCCTGACCGGTCTGCGCGAAATAGTTCTCCGAAAAGTGCATCCGATGCGCAGCCGGTCTCGAAGGTATGGCCAGTAGGCCTACTTCATTCACGGCAAAGGAGTCTTTTCGATGAGCAGGAATAAATGCCCACAACTACTGATAGGCGTGCTTGCCGCCTCGGTCGCCGGCGGTGCGCTGGCATCAAGCCATCGCGAAGCGCCATTCATCAGCACCCGTCCCAGCGTCGACGCCACTGATTTCTACTTGTTCAACAGCTACGAACAAGGGCGAGCGGGATTCGTGACGCTGATTGCCAATTACGTGCCGCTGCAAGATCCGCAGGGCGGACCGAATTATTTCAATCTGGATGACAACGCACTTTATGAGATTTCGATCGACAATACAGGCTCTGGCAAAGCGAATTTGACGTTTCAATTTCGCTTTACCACCACGACTCAAGGGCTGGCGGTCACAGCCGGCACAAAAACCGTGCCCGTGCCCCTGGTCAATATTGGGCCGGTCAGCGCGGCTGACATGAGTGCGCAAAACGTCTCTCAGTCTTACACCGTGACTCTGGTGAAAGGCGATCGGCGGACGGGCACGGCCGCAGCCATCACCAATCTGACCAGCGGCAGCCCGACCTTTGCCAAACCGCTGGATAACATCGGCAACAAATCGATTCCCAACTACGCCGCCTATGCCGCCGCCTTCGTATATCCGATTTTGATTCCCGGTTGCGGCCAAGGGAAGGTATTTGTCGGGCAACGACAGGATCCCTTCTTTCTGGATTTGGGCGGCACCTTTGACCTGGTCAATTACAAATACCCGGTGGAACAGTTGGTTCCTGCCGGAATGCTTGCGCGAAATTTCGCCACCAACTCATTGGCGGGTTTCAACGTGACGTCCTTGGAACTCGAAGTCCCGGCTTCATGTCTGACGAACGGCACCGATCCGGTTATCGGCGGCTACACCACCGCCAGCTTGCGTCAGGCCTCGGTGCTGAACCCGACCCCGCAGAGCGCAAAAAGCGTCGCCAGTGTGGGCGCGGTCGGCTCGCCTACCGGTCCTGAGTTGGCCGGCGGAGCCTGGTCCCAGGTTTCGCGCCTGGGCATGCCCTTGGTCAACGAACTCGTGATCGGCTTGCCGGACAAGGATCGATGGAACACGACCACGCCGGTTCAGGACGCCGAATTTGCGGATTACGTGACCAATCCGTCCTTGCCCGTTTTAGTACAGGCGCTGTTTGGCAGCGCCGGCGTCAAAGCGCCGAATGTGTATCCGCGAACGGATCTGGAATCGGTTTTCCTCACCGGCATTACGGGGGTGAACCAACCCGCCACGGTGCAGGCGCCGGCGGAAGAGCTGCGTTTGAATACCACCACGGCCGTCACACCCTATGCATCGCAGAAAGATTTGGGTGTGCTCGCCGGAGATTTGGCCGGCTTCCCCAACGGTCGGCGGCCCATCGATGATGTGGTAGATATCACGCTGCGTGTTGCCATGGGCGTGCTGTTGAAACCCTACGACGGGAGCTCGACCGACCCGGATCCTGCGTCCGACGCGTCTCGGCAGTTAGGCTATACCGATGGCGTCCAAGCCAACCCGGCGAACTTCCTCGCGGCGTTTCCCTACTTGAACACACCAATTCCCGGCTCACCTAACTTTTGAGGTCGACTGACATGAAAGAAAGAATGCTTCTGGTGATGGGCGCTGCCGCGTTGAGTTGCGCGGTATTGGCGAGCTGCGGTGGGAACGATCACCACGGCGCGCTTCCCGGCACCGTGACTCCGCCGCCACCGACGACCAAGAATCTTGACACCGCCGCGGTACTTGCCATCGTGCGAACACAGACCTCCGAGACGGCCGATCCATTCGAAGTGGACAACGCAGCCGTTGCGGTAACCCCGGTCGGTGACGAGACGAGTTCGCCTGTCACTGTCAATGCCACATGAGTAGGCGCGTCGGCCTGTCCCGCCTATCGCGGGGCAGGCTCTTGGCCTGCTGCGCGGCGTTGGTAGCTCTGTTCTCCGCCTACGCACAAGCCGAGCCTTACGTGCCGCGCAGCGACGATGTGGTACTCGCTGATTTGCCGGCTGGAACGCGCTTTGCGGACGGGTCGGCACGACAGCTGGCGCGTGACAGAGTGGATGTGGCCGTTCCGTTGGCTCAGTTCTATATCCAGCAATCCCGCCTCAGCGGCGACTTGCGATTTCTCGGTTATGCCCAAGCCGTACTGGCGCCCTGGGTGACACGGAAGCCGCCTCTGCCCGACGTCCTGGTCCTTCAAGCGACTCTGCAGCAAAGCCGCCATGAATTCGCGGACTCCCTGGCCACGCTTGACCGCTCGTTGGCAACTCGACCCAAGGATGCGCAGGCCCTGCTGATCCGCGCCACCATCTTGCGAGTACTGGGCCGCTACCCCGAGGCTGGCGTGGCTTGCCAAGAATTTTCAAGCCTAGTTGAAGACCGGTTGGGCACGCTATGCATCCAAAGCTTGCGCGCGTTGAGCGGCGAAGCAGAGGCTGCCTACTCCACGCTGGCACAAGTGTCAGCGCAAGGATGGCTCGTTTCCGAAAAATCCTGGCTCTACTCCGAACTCGGTGAGATGGCGGTACGTCTGGGACACGACGGCGAGGCGGAGCGGTGGTATCAGCGAGGTTTGAAGCTCGCCCCCGGGGATTTTTACGTGCGTGCAGCCTATGCGGATCTTCTATTGAAGCAACATCGCCCTGCAGATGCGTTGGCTTTGTTGCAAGGTCAGGAAAGTATCGAACCCTTGCTGCTGCGGATCGCCATCGCGCAAAAGCAGCTTCATGACCCGCAGTTGGCCCAAAGCAGCGCCCGGCTTCGAGCCGCGTTCGCCGCCGAAGAGCAACGCGGGGAGACCGTGCATCGGCGCGAACAAGCCCGGTTTCTGCTCGAGGTGGAAAATCAACCGCAACGAAGCTTGGAGGTAGCAATCGAAAACTGGAAACTGCAGCGCGAGCCCGATGATGTGCTCATTCTGTGCAATACCGCCACCGCCGCGGGCAGTCCGGAAGCCGCCGAACCCGCGCTACGATTCGCGCGCGCCAACCAGTTAAGCGATGTGCGGATCCTGCAATGAGCGCTGCGCACAAAGCCTTTTGCTTCGCGGCGCTGATGTTGGCGGCGTGCTCAGCGCACGCGCACATTGCCAGCAACGGTTTTCTGAATCTCAATGTCGACGCATCACAAGTTTCCGGTGACCTGGAACTGGCGATTCGAGATGCGGAACTGGCGATCGGACTAGATCACGACGGCAACGGTAAAGTCACGTGGGGGGAACTGAAGTCCAGTCAAACAGCATTGCAGAATTACGTAGTCGGACATCTGCGCCTCGCCGGCAATGGCGGGCCGTGTCCGTTGGCATTCGGTCCCGTGAAGGTCAACCAGCGTGTCGATGGCGGTTACCTGTGGCTGCCCTTCACCGCCGATTGCCGAGCGGCGCTCGAACGCCTCGCCATCGACTACCGCATGCTGGATATCGAGGATCCTTCGCATCGCGGCTTGCTCACCCTCAGTGCGAACGGGGCGGCGCAGACGGCCGTCTTGGGGGGAACCGCGCAACCTCGGTCGTTAGCGCTCAAGAATCCCGCTGCCTGGGCCGCGTTCACCGACTACCTGCCGGCAGGCATTTGGCACATCTTAAGCGGCATAGCTCATTTGTTATTCCTGCTGTCTCGACTCCTGCCTGCGGTGCTCGTGCGCCGCCAGAACCGCTGGGAGGCAGTGCCCGTTGCGGCGCCGGCCTTTGTCAACATCGTCAAAGTCGTGACGGCATTCACTCTCGCGCATTCGATTACGCTCTCTTTGGCCGCATTCGAGGTGATCCGGCTGCCATCCCGGCTGACCGAGTCGATCATCGCGGCTTCCATCATTTTCGCCGCCCTCAACAATATTTTCCCGCGGGTCACACAGGGACGCTGGCGCATCGCCTTCGCGTTTGGCCTATTGCATGGCTTTGGATTTGCATCCGTTTTGGCCGAGATGGGATTGCCCAAGGAGGCGCGGCTCATATCGCTGGTTGCATTTAACTTGGGCGTCGAAGCCGGGCAGCTGGGCGTGGTACTCGCCATCATGCCGCTCGCCTACCTGGCGCGATCAACGGCATTTTATAGGCGCGGTGTCATGCCATGGGGATCCTCTGCCATCGCCTGCCTGGCACTCGTTTGGCTCGTGCAACGCGCTGTACTTTGACCCCCCGCTTGCGAGCGCCGCCCGCTCGAAGCACACTACTTAGGTCATGAAAATTGCAACCTACAATGTCAACAGCGTCAATGCACGGCTGCCCAATCTGCTGCGCTGGCTGAGCGAGTCGGCGCCGGATGTGGTGTGCCTGCAGGAACTGAAATCCCCGCAAGACCGCTTTCCCGAAGCCGCGATTCGCGCTGCCGGCTACGGTGTGATTTGGCATGGCCAGAAAAGCTGGAACGGTGTCGCCATCCTGAGCAAGAATTCGGAACCGCAAGAAATAAGACGGGTGCTGCCAGGCGATCCGGACGATGTTCACAGCCGCTACATCGAAGCGACGGTCAGGGGCATTGTGATCGGCTGTCTGTATCTACCGAACGGCAATCCGGCGCCGGGCCCCAAATTCGAATACAAGCTGCGGTGGTTGAACCGCCTGATCGCGCATGCTGCCGAACTGCTTCTGTCGGGTGCTCCTGTCGTGCTGGCCGGCGATTACAACGTGATACCGACCGAAATCGACGTCTACAAGCCAGAACGCTGGGTTGACGACGCGCTGTTCCGAACCGAAGTTCGCGAAGCATTCGCCCACCTGCTGAAGCACGGCTGGGTGGATTCAGTGCGCACCGCGCATCCCAGCGAAACGATTTATACGTTCTGGGATTATTTTCGCAACTCCTACGGACGGGATACCGGATTGCGCATCGATCATTTGCTTTTGAGCCCGGCTATTGCGGACAGACTGGTCAGCGCCGGCGTCGATCGAGAAGTGCGTGGTTGGGAAAAAGCCAGCGACCACGCGCCGACCTGGGTTGATATCCGGGACTCGATTCCGGTGTCGGAAGCACCTCCTTAGCCGTTCGCGGCCTGTTTCATGCCGCTCGCGCCCCGGAAACGGGTCTCTAGCGCACATCCCGGTGGGAATCCTCATCGCCGATTACAGTGTCTACACTGAATTTTAGCGATGTTTTTCTCGAAACCACCTGGAGACTACCGTGACGTACCCCTCTATCTTTCGTTCCGCTTCAATTGCCCTGTTGAGCCTCACCGCTACCTATGCGTTCGCCGGAGATTTTTTCGAGCAGAAAGGTGTTGCGCTG
>JAQGOD010000150.1 GCA_028293775.1 Gammaproteobacteria bacterium | reverse complement strand
CAATGAAAGATATCTAGCCATCTGGGGCCTGCCTCGCGAACGTGTCGAGTTTGGAGAGCACAACTGCCTGATGGAGCTGTGCGCACCGCAGCTTAAGGAGCCCGAGCGATATCTGAATCGCATTGCTGAGATCAACGCGACCCGCGTCCTTGGTAGCGCCGATATCTTCCAGTTTAAGGACGGGCGTACTTACGAACGGTTTTCAGCGATTCAATATGTTGACGAGCAGATTGTCGGTCGCGTCTGGACTTTTCGCGATGTGACGGCGCAAAAGCGCGCCGAATTTGAGCTGCGGCAGCAGCGTGAATGGTTTCAAGTCACCCTGGCGAGCATCGGCGATTCGGTGATTACGACAGACACTCTGGGCAGGGTCACTTTCCTCAATCCCGTCGCCGAACAAATGACAGGATGGAAGACCACGGAGGCCTTGGGTTTGCCGCTGGAAAGCGTGTTCAACATCGTCAACGAATATAGCCTTCAGCGAGTCGAAAATCCGGTCGGAAAAGTATTGCGGGAGGGTTTGACCATAGGCTTGGCAAATCATACGTTGCTCGTCGCGCGCGATGGAACCGAAATCGCCATTGAGGACAGCGCCGCACCGATCCGCGACCTCAACGGCAACATTTGCGGTGCCGTGATGGTCTTTCATGACGTCACCACGCGGCGGCGCGCCGAGCTGGCGTTGCGCGAGGCCGATCGGCGCAAGGATGAGTTTCTTGCCACCCTGGCGCACGAACTTCGCAACCCGCTTGCCCCGATCCGGCAGGCTGCCCTCATTTCCAAGGCGCCCGGCGCGACCGAGGCGCAAAAGCGCTGGAGTCACGACATCATCGAGCGGCAGGTTCGCAATATGGCGTTGCTGCTCGATGACTTGCTCGATATCTCACGCGTTACCCGCGGCACCCTGACCCTGCGCATGGAGGAGACCGACCTCGCTTCCATGATCGATGCCGCGGTTGAGATTGCGCGCCCATTGATCGACGCTAAGCGCCATAAGCTGTCGATCGACATTCGCAACAAGCATCAGCGCTTCAATGCCGACCCGTTGCGCATTGCGCAAGTGCTCGCCAATTTGTTGACGAACGCGGCCAAGTACACCGATCCGCAAGGACAGATCTCCCTGAGTGCCGATTGCGAGTCCGAGCAGGTGGTCATCAGGGTGGCCGACAACGGCATTGGCGTGAGTCCCGAATCCATGCCGAAAATTTTTG
The DNA here is from genome assembly GCA_028293775.1 of Gammaproteobacteria bacterium. The sequence goes on along the minus strand of JAQGOD010000150.1, from coordinate 5,171 downwards.
AGATGTTCGCCCAGGTTTCTTCGTCGAGGGAAAAATCCGAGGGCGGACTGGGAATCGGACTCGCGCTGACCCGAGGGCTGATCGATTTGCACGGCGGCAGCATCGAGGGACGCAGCGCAGGTCTTGGCCGGGGCAGCGAATTCACCGTTCGATTTCCGATAAAAACGCGCGACATCGAGTCCGATGCCACCAGCGTTCCTAGGCCTATCGCGGCACCGGCAACGCTTCGCATCTTGCTGGCCGATGATAATCGGGACGCGGCGGAGTCGCTGGCGGCTCTCTTGCAAATAGACGGGCACGATGTCGCCATGGTGCACGACGGACCGGCGGCGATCGAAGCATTTGCACGAATCGGTCCGGAGCTGGCGCTTCTCGACATCGGCATGCCGGGACTGAATGGATACGAAGTGGCAAAAAGAATCCGGCAATCGCATCCTGATTCGGCCGCCAAATTGGTGGCGATCACCGGTTGGGGCCAGGATGATGACAAGACTCGAGCCATCGAGGCGGGCTTCGATTACCACTTGACCAAGCCGGTGGAGCTCGAGCGATTGACGGAAATCATGCGGCGGCTGTCGCCGCGCGGTGCCGCCGCGACGCCCATATCTGCTCGGGTGAAAGGTTCGTCTTAGAGACCCGCGACGATGCGGTCGGCCAGTTGACCCAACAAAGTGCTGAGGGCCCGCACGGTGTCCAATGCGCCACCGTTCGAATTCGGTGTGCTCAAGGAGACGCTGCCTCCCCTGGACGCGGCATCGGCGGCTTGCGGCAGGATCGTCCAGCTCGCCGTGAGTTGCGCATCTCCGCGATCAGTTCGGAAGTTCAAGATGTCGACCGTAATTCCAAGGGCACCGCTGGGCTTGAGCAAATGCGGAAATATGACCTTACCCGGCGGCATTCGCAGGATCAGGTCCTGCGAGAGGGTCTGCCTCGCCATTTCTCCCAACGGCGCTGACCAGTGATCGAAATCGCTGATCTTGAGTTCTCCCGGTGCCACATCGAGCATGATTTCAATGCGGTCAATGGTTGCGGGCATGTGTACCGAGTCGACACGCAATGCCGGTCCGCCGTACTCCTTCGAGGCGGACCCGGGAGTGGCGTACAACGTATAGGTCCGCGTCGGCGCGCTTTGGCACGCCAGCAGGAGCATCACCGGCAGGGCCGCGAGAACCAGCCGCACGGTCGTGTATCTTGGTCTCATGGTGCTCGCCTCTTGCCGCGGATCAAAGCTTCGGGATGCCGGTCGAGATAATCGGCCAGCCCTTGCACAGACCGCGCGGCTTGGGTGAGCTGCCGTATGGCATCCGCCAAGCCTTCGCCCTGAGCGCCGCCCTCGCTGCCGAGAAGTTGCTGAGCGGCGCTCGCCGTGTCCGCAAGTTGTGAGGCAGCTTCGTTCAATTTCGTCAGCAGCGGCCCGATTTGAGGCTGCACCTGCGCCAGGGTCTGGTCGATTTCCCCGAGGATGCTGTTCAAGTGTGCGATGCCCTCGTCCATTTTTGGCGACGCGACCAGACTGCGCAGCCGGCTTGTCACCTCGCGCAAATCATCGCCAATCCGTTCGATCGGAATGTGATTGATCTTGGTCAAAATCTGATCCGCCTGTGAAGCAACGTCCTCGATGCCGGCACCGCCGGGCATGCTGGGTATGCGCGGATTCTCGCCCTGATAGGCAAGGTCCGCGAGTGCGGCGCCCTTGATCTGCACAAGCGCTATGGACTGGTTCCCCACCACCGGCGGGGACTGCTGCAGCCGCGCGCGATACCCGAGATGCACCAGCTTGCGAAGCTTGGTATCCATGGCGGATCGTAGCTCTTGCGTCGATGCGGTTGCCGTGGCGGGCAAGTCGAGGCGTGCCGGATACAGCGACGCAGTCACCTGCGTGAGGGGTTGGCCGGTCTTGGCATCGAACACGAGGCGAGCTTTTTCGACTGCACCGATCTGAAAGCCGAGTAGCGTTACGCCGGCCGATTCATCCAACGAACCTGCCGCGCCATCGAATATGAAGTCGTAGAGTACGCTGGGTCCCGATAGCCCTGCACGAGCCGTATCGCGCGAGGGATACAGGGTAAATTCCGACTCCGCCGGACTTTGTGTGCCTTCTTTGTCGGCCGCGGGCAACTCCAGATCGATGCCCCCGGCCAGCAATGCGCTGAAGGGCGCCAGGCTCGCATTCAGGCCGCCGCCGCTGAGCGACAACCGAAGAGGTGTCAATCTCCAAAATCGGGTATCCGCTTTGATCAGCAAGTCGTATGGTTGAAAAATAAAAATTTCAAGCTCGAACCCGGCCTGGCCCTTGAATTTCTCCTCTACCACCTTGCCGACCCCTTGTCCGTGAAAGAGCACGATGGAGCCTCTGTGAATTGAGCCGAGCGTATGCGCACTCAACCGATAGCGCGTTCCTTTATCGCCGGGCAGCACCAGGGGCGCTTCCTCCAAGCCCTCAAAGGTGCTGGTCGGTTCTCCGCCATCGCCCGGTGCATAGCCGATGGCGACGCCGGACACCAAAGACTTGAGCGAACTGATATCGGAAAAATTAGGCGAGCCGCCGATCAGCCAAAAGCGAGCATTGGTATTCAATCCCGGTTTCGCAGCGGGAATGAGCCTCAACTTGAAGTCGAGCCGGCGTCCGTCCTCATTGGGAAGAATCTTGATCAGTTCTCCGGCTTCGACTCCCTGGTACAAAACCTTGGTGTCGTGGGGCCGCGCATCCGCGGCACTGCGGAACGTGACGGTGACGATCACACCGCGCTCGGCCCACGCATGTACGCCTAAGTACCCGACTATGATAAACGCCGCCAGCGGCACGGCCCACACAAGTCCCGGCATGCGCGTTATCCGACGCTGAGGGTGCGGTATATCAGGTTCTGGCGTTTCCATCATGAGCGTGTAGCCGCATCCCACATGAGCCGCGGATCAAAAAATTGAACGGCAAGCGTGGTCAAAATCACGACGCCGGCGAAGGGCGTGGCAGCCGCCTCGGCTCGCCCGTTGATCAGGCCATTGTAATGCAACAGGGGAACGAAGCAGGCGATGGTCAGGGGATCAACCATTGACCAGCGGCCGATTTCCTCCACCAACCGATAGACACGGGTTTTGGCCACCAGATGTTTCTTCGACCTTAGAAGCGTCGAAGTCACGCACCAGGCCAGCCCGGCCATTTTGAGTATCGGTATCGTGAAGCTGGCGAGAAATACCAGGATGGCCAATCCAAGCAGTCGGGATTGTGCCAGATCGATGACACCGCCCAAAACGGTATAGGCAGTGGGTTTGAAATCGATGGGGATGGTCGCAATGGGATAGAGATTGGCCGGGAAATAAAGCAGCACGGCCGCAATCAGCAGCGCACTCGAGCGCGAGATGCTGAACCGAGCTCTGCGCCTGACGACGGCTGCACAGCGTGCGCAGCGGCATCCTTCCTGCTCCTGCGGCATCCAGTAACCGCAACTCGGGCAAGCGATCGCCCCTCGGCCGTCGCCGCAATAAAAATCAGTTCTGATCAACTGCCAAGCGCGCGATGAGTCCAAAGCGGCCCTGGTGACCAACGTGAGTATGGCGGCCGCGACGAAGGACCCCATCCCTACATCCACCGTCACGAACAACGATGCATGCAAGCGTGCGTAGGCGACCGCGACGCCCAATAAAAATACGTCGAGCATGGCCCAGGGTTGCAGCGCATTGCTGAGGCGAAAAACGATGCCCAGCCACGCCGGCTTTTGCCTGCTGCGGATCATGACCAGCACGGCCGCGAGCGAGGCATAACGAAGCACAGGGAATGCAACGAGGCAGAGGAACACGACGATGCCGAGGAGGGGCCAGCCCTCCTGCCATAACGGCAACCCGCTCAAGACCAAGTAGCTGGTGCGGGTGGCGTTGAAAACGGAGGTCGTCATGAACGGCGCAAATAGCGCTGGAATCAGGAGCAACAGGAGCGCGATCGCGCAGGCGAGGGTGGCGTCGAGGCTCTTCACGGCCGGGTGCGACAGCGGTGTGAGGCAGCGGCAACAGGTCAACTTTTCGCCGGCAGTCCTTACCCCGCAATGCTGTATCAAGCCGCACTTGGGACACTCGATAGTGGTGGCGGGAATCAACTCTTCGAAATACGAGACGCCATCCGCAAACTGACCGGCGCGAGCTGTCCAGTGTTGAAAAATTGAAGGCACTGAAACCCCGCCGCTACGCCGACACCAACGCGTAGCATATCAGGGCCGTGGTCGTCCGGGCATCGCAGGCAGAGGGTTATCTTTTAGGTTACCCTCATGGAAATGCGATTTCAGCATGCCATCGTGCGCCCACCGGGTGACGAATTTGCGGACGGGCTGACCAGTTCCGGCGAAGGCCGTCCAGATGTCGCCAAGGCGGCTACCCAGCACGCCGCATACTGCCAAGCCCTGAGAGCTTGTGGACTCACAGTTCATGAAATGCGCGCTGCAGAAGGATATCCCGACGGGACTTTCGTCGAGGACACCGCTATCGTCGCCGCGCGCGTGGCCGTCGCGACTCGGCCGGGCGCAGAATCACGGCGCGGCGAGGTGCCCTCGGTCGCGGCCATGCTGGCCCGCTTCCGCGGCAACCTCGAGAGCATTGAGCCGCCGGGAACGCTCGACGGGGGCGACATCTGCCAGGTCGATGAGCACTTTCTGATCGGCCTCTCCGCACGAACCAATGAGGCCGGTGCCGCGCAACTGCGCGCCATTCTTTCGCGCCATGCATACACCTCGTCCGTCGTCGATATGCGCGCTCAGCAAAAATTTCTGCACCTCAAGTCCGGCATTGCGTACTTGGATGAGCACTGCTTCGTCGGGGCGCATGACTTGCAGCGCCTGTGCGGCATCGCGGATGAGGAGTTCCTGGAAGTCGCCGATGACGAGGGCTATGCGGCGAACTGCATCCGGGTGAATGACCGAGTCCTGATCGCCGCAGGGTATCCGGCCATGGCCCAAGCACTGATGGCGCGCGGCTATCGAATCGCAGCGCTGGACATGTCGGAATTTAGAAAAATGGATGGCGGCCTAAGCTGCCTGTCGCTGAGATTTTGAAATCTGGCATACTCTTGCGAAACCGCTGGGTCGCTCAATGCCAGTTCTTCATCAAATGCACGTGTCCGGTAATTGCTACAAGGTGCGCCTAGCCGCACGTCAACTAAATATTCCGCTCACACTCAAGGATTATGG
>JAQGOD010000143.1 GCA_028293775.1 Gammaproteobacteria bacterium | reverse complement strand
AGTGCGTCGAGAAGGGTATGTTGTCGCTGGACCGAGGATTGGTGCAATTCCGCCACGAGCTCGCACGCCGCGCGATCGAAGCTTCGATCGCTCCGGCCCGGCGAGTCGCGTTGCATCAGAAAGTGATCGACGTGCTGATGCGTCGATCCGATGCGCGCGCCAGCGAGATTGCACACCACGCGGAGCGAGCGGGCGATGTCGCCGCGCTGTTGAAGTTCGCGCATCGCGCCGCGGAAAAAGCAGCTCGCGCCGGAGCACCGCGCGAAGCCGCAGCGCATTTTGCGACCATGCTGCGTCATCGCGAGGCACTGTCTTCCGATCTGGTTCTCGACGTGCTCGAACACCACGCGCAGCAGGCATATTTGATGGGCGACCCCGAGATTGCGATGATCTCGATGACCGAGGCGGCGGAGATGCGGAGACGCACCGGGGACATCCTTGGGCTAGGAAGGGACCTCACGCGCTTGACGCGTTTTGCATGGATGTGCGGGCGGCGTACCCAAGCCGAGCGCTTTGTCGAAGAGGCGGTCGCCGTGCTGCAGACGGTGCCGCGGGGGCCGGAACTGGCGTGGGCCTACTCGCATCAATCGCAGCTCGACATGCTGGATTCACGCATGGAAAGCGCCGTTTTCTGGGGCCGGCGCGCGCTGGACTTGGCAACCGTGCTGGGCGAAAAAGAAATCATCGTTCACGCACTGGGCAATATCGGCTCGGCCAAGGAGGACGTCGGCGACGTCGAACTGGAGAAAAGCTTCGATCTGGCGGTTGCCGGCAATTATCACGACCATGTCGAGCGTGCCTCCTGCAATCTGACTTGCACATATTATTGGCGCCGCGACTATCAGTCAGCACTCAAGTTCATAGACCGCGGCGTGTCGTACGCCGTTGCTCTGGAGTTGAGGCATTGGGAAGGGTATCTGCGCGGCTGGCGCAGCATGATTTTGCTCGATCAAGGCGACTGGCCCGCAGCCGAGGACGAAGCCCTGGAGATTTGCCGCAGGACGTACGCCGTCGATATGTATCGCTTTCCTGCGCTGATTGCTTTGGCTCGCTTACGCGTGCGGCGCGGCGATCCCGACGCCGACATTCCGCTGGCAGCCGCCCGCCATCTCGCTGCCGGCGTGGCTGAACTGCAACGCACCGTATACGTCGCGATAATCCTGGCCGAGAGGGTCTGGTTGGCGATGAGCACGGAGGGAGATGAGGCCCAGCGCATGCTTCGCGAGGTGCATGAGTTGGCCGAAGTACGCAACACGCGCTGGGTCCTCGAGGATTCGGCACTTTGGCTTTCGCTGTTAGACGACCGCGCCGCGGGCGAGCGCGCCGCGGGCGAGCGAACACCGTGCAAGGTCCGCGCGACCTCGAAATTGTCAACGCCTTTTCGCGAGCACTGCGCGGGCCAGTGGCAAGAAGCGGCCGCTGGATGGCGCGCGCTCGGGCGTCCCTACGAAGAAGCGATTAGCCTAAGCGTCGGCGATGACGCTGCGCAGCGTGCCGCCTTGGAGATTTTCGATCGCTTAGGCGCGATACCCGCAGCGGCGCGCCTGCGGCGCCAAATGCGGGCGGGCGGGTCCCGCGCGGTTCCGCGCGGCCCGATTGCGGTGACCCGCGCCAATGCGGCGGGACTGACCCGCCGGCAGGTCCAAGTTCTGGGATTGCTGCATGAAGCCCTGAGCAACAGCGAAATCGCCGCTCGCCTGTGCATTTCCGCAAAGACCGCGGAACACCACGTGTCGGCCATCATGGCTCGGCTCGGCGTATCCAGCCGCCAAGAGGCTGCAGTGGCCGCCCGCGATCGGGGCCTGCTTGCCGAGCCCAAAAAATAGGCAGACCGGAACCGAAAGATGGGGGTCCAGCCCCCATGCGCCGAACCTCCTCTTCAAGCACCCTTGCGCCCGGGTTGCATGAACAAAGGAGTCACCCATGTCTCGCATCGGAATTTTTGCCTACGGAATCTTCAGCTATTTAGTGTTCTTTGCGGTATTTCTTTATGGGATCGGTTTCATTGGCGGTTTTCTGACGCCAACCAGTCTGGACGGCGTACCCACATCAACTACCGGGCACGCCCTGACGGTGGACCTGATATTGCTGGCCCTATTCGCTCTTCAGCACAGCGGCATGGCGCGGCCGGGATTCAAGAGGTGGTGGAAACGCTTAGTGCCGGAAGCGGCGGAGCGCAGCACTTACGTGCTGGTCAGTTCGCTGGCGCTGGCGGCGCTGTATATTTTTTGGCAACCGATCGGAGGCGTGATTTGGACCGTCCCGGAAGGACTCGCAGGGAACGCCGTTATCGGGCTGTACTTATTCGGATGGCTGCTTCTCCTATACACCACGTTCTTGATCGATCATTTCGATCTGTTCGGACTGAAACAGGTATGGCGACGTCTGCACGAGAGAACCTATCGCGCACCGGTTTTTCGCACACCGAGTCTTTACAGGCTCGTAAGGCATCCGCTCTACATCGGCTGGCTGACGATCTTCTGGGCTGCACCGAGAATGACGGTGGCCCATTTAGTCTTCGCGCTTGCCACAACCGCGTACATTTTAATCGCGATCCAACTGGAAGAGCGCGATTTGGTATCCGCGTTCGGGAATGTATACCTCGACTATCGAGCCCGTACTCCAATGTTGATTCCGCGGCTGTGGTCGCGCCGGAACGGCGCAACGCAGCGGGAGGTGTCAAATTGAGTATGGCGCGAACGCAAATTGGGCAAGATCGCCGGTTCGCCCGTGAACCGGCCGATCTAGTGTATCTGTCACCGGAATTCCCCGGACGATCTTTAGGAGATGTGAGCTATGAACCGTAATTTGAAAACAAAATTGGCATTCCATTGCACTGTAAACGCAATATTGCTCGGCTCGTCGATATTACTCGGCTCGTCGATAACACTCGGCTCGTTAAGCGCCGCCGCAGCGCCGGTCCAGCGCAACGAGGGCGCCATTTCGCGCCGCGTCAACTTCGCCGACCTGGACCTGACACGCAGCGAGGGAGCGGCGACCCTCTATTCGCGGATTAAGTCCGCCGCCAGGCAGGTTTGCGATCCGCTGGTTGTGTACACGCTGCGAGATTCAATGCTGCGTGTGCACCGGTGCGAGGATGACGCAATTGCCCGCGCCGTTGCCGATGTGAATGCGCCCGTGTTAACGGGCTATCATCGCGAAAGAACCAAGCAACCGCTCAGGCTTGCTGAGCAATAGAGGCGATCCGAGGACGGTGGAACTCACCGTCCTCGCGCTCCAGGTCGTTGCGCCTTTTCCTGATCAGCCGCCTCCACGATCCCTAGGCCGAACGCGGCCGCCACGGCTTCGGTGCGAGAACGCACTTCTAACTTCTCCAGAATGGAGGAGACATGGTGATCGATGGTCTTTACCGAAATGTGCAGTCGGTGAGCAAGCTCGGTATTGGTGTGCCCGTGGACCAGCAGCGCGAGCACTTGGATCTCGCGCGATGTGAGTCCGGCCGGATTGCCGCGCGTCGAGGTGCGCGGGCCGCGTGGAATTCCGCGCACACCGAGGTCGCGCAGCCGCTGGCGCACGATTGCGGTCAGCGGGCCGGCGGCCAGTTGCTCGAGGATGCCCAATGATTCGCGCAGTGCCCCTTCGGATCCGTCGGCGAGCGCCAGAGCGCGTTCATAGGGTGCGCCGAGCTTAAGCCAAGCTGCAGCCGCAGCTTCCCAGTTACCATTGATCATCAATGCATACGGCTCCGCGAGGTCCGTGGGAATGTCGAGTGACGGGTTCGCCCGACGCCCCCAGTATGCAAGCTCGCCTTGAATCCATTGTTCCCCAAGGCCCGCGGCCGCCCGCAGGCCAACGTCTGCTTCCGCCGCGACGCGCTCCAGGTCGCCGCGATACCAGGCCACCTCGGCGC
>JAQGOD010000113.1 GCA_028293775.1 Gammaproteobacteria bacterium | reverse complement strand
ACGTTGTGCCCGTCGCGGGCGAAGAATACGGCGATGTTCGTGCTCAGCGTGCTCTTCCCGCATCCGCCCTTCGCGTTCAATACCATTACGTGTCGCATAATCCCCCTTACTTTGTTGTGCCCGTAAGGTAGAGCTTTAGTCGAGCATTGCGCAACCCCCGAGCGGAAATTCGCCGCATCGGCTATGCTCGGGCATATGCGCATCGAGTTTCTGAAGATGCAGGGGTTGGGCAACGATTTCTTGGTATTCGACGCCGCCGACATCGCCGCTGATACTCACCTTGATCAAGGGACGCTTCGCGCCCTCGCCGATCGCCACACCGGTGTGGGATTCGACCAAGCCCTTTTGCTCGAGACGCCGCGCGATACCGCGAGCCGGGTGTTCTATCGAATATTCAATTCCGACGGCAGCGAGGTCGAGCAATGCGGCAACGGCGCGCGCTGTATCGCGGCGCTGCTGTATGCGCGCGCGCCGGAATTGGGCCGCGATCTCATCATGGGCAGCCCCGGCGGCAACGTGCGTGCGCGCGTTCGAGACGACGGACTGGTGTCGGTGGACATGGGCATACCGGTGTTCGACGAGCCGCCGACGCTTTCGTTATCGGTCGAAGGTCAGACCATCGAAATGAGCGCGCTCTCGCTCGGTAATCCTCATGTGGTGCTGCGAGTGGCGGACGTCAACGCCGCGCCGGTGGCACGGCTTGGACCCCGCATCGAGCGCCACCCGCATTTCCCTGGCCGCACCAATGTAGGGTTCATGCAGACACTTTCGCGCAACCATATTTTGCTTCGAGTCTTCGAACGAGGCGCGGGCGAGACCTTGGCCTGCGGCACGGGGGCCTGCGCGGCCGTGGCCGCCGGCCGGCAGCGGGGAGAACTCGACGGCGAGGTGCGGGTAGATTTGCCGGGCGGCACGGCCACAGTTTCTTGGGAGGGTCCGGCGCCGCATATTTGGCTGACGGGACCTGCGACCACGGTTTTTACCGGTTCTATCGATTTAACGCGATTCACGGGAGCCACACAATGACGACGAGTCACGCGCGCGGGATCAAGCAGGAAGTTCTCAATGACAACAGTGTCGCGGACTATCTGCAGAACTACCCGGATTTCTTCGAACGCCATTCGCAACTGCTGACCAAATTGAGACTGCCGCATGTGCGGGACGTCGCTGCCACCGTCAGCCTGGTCGAGCGCCAAGTGGAGGTGCTGCGCGAACGCAATCAATCACTCGAACGCAAGCTCAAGGAGTTGGTCGATGTGGCCAGGGCCAACGATGGGCTGGCTGATCGGATACACCGCCTGAGCCAGCGATTGATCCGGGCACACACGTTGTCGGAGTCGATCAATGCCATTGAGACCTCGTTGCGCGAGGACTTTGACTCGATGAATTCGGTGTTGGTGCTGTTCCTCGAGGAAGCCCGAGCGCTGCAGACGGACACCGGCCAATTCCTGCGTATCGCCAACCCGGCTGACGAGAACATGAAGAGCTTTGAGTCCTTGCTGAGCTCGGGCAAACCGCGTTGCGGCCAAGTCCGCGATGCGCAGCGCGATTATTTGTTCGGCGGGGACTCGATCGCGATCGGCTCGGTGGCGCTTACGCCATTGGGTCAAAAAGGCGCGCTCGGCATTCTCGCGATCGGCGCCAGCGACTCGGATCGCTTCCATCCGGGCATGAGCACCGAATTTTTGCTGCGTATCGGCGAACTCGTGACTTACGCGTTGACGCGATAAGGCCTCGCTCTCGTGCAGGACAGCGAGCGCGAGTGGATAGAGCGATTTTTATCGCACCTGTCCTTCGAGCGCCGCATGAGCGGTCACACGATCTCAGCCTATCGACATGATTTAGGAAGGCTTGCGGCTTTCTGCGACAAGCGCGGCGTCAAGCGCTGGGCGGTTCTCAATAATTTTCAAGTGCGTGCATACGCTGCGAGCGAGCACGCCGGCGGCATCGCTCCGCGCAGCATCCAGCGTCGGCTCTCGGCGGCCCGCACTTTCTACGAATATCTCATGCGCGAGGCTGCGGTAAAGAACAATCCCGCGCTCGAGGTGCGCGCCCCGAAAACCAAAAAGCGGCTGCCGGCCACGCTCGATGCCGATCAAATGGGCCGGCTGCTCAACTTTCGAGTGGATGATTCGCTCTCGGCGCGCGACAAAGCCATGATGGAGCTGTTCTATTCGTCGGGCTTGAGATTGGGCGAGTTGGTGGGATTGGACGTCGCGGCGGTTGATTTGGGGGATAGAACCGTGCGCGTGCTCGGCAAAGGACAAAAGACCCGCATCGTGCCCGTCGGGCGGCACGCCATCGACGCCTTGAGAAAGTGGCTCATTGAGCGCGCCGCACTGGCGGGAAAGGGATCGGGCGTGACGTCGGCGAAATCGGGAGCCCTCTTTGTGGGGAAGAGCGGACGGCCTCTATCGGTTCGAGCGGTGCAACTGCGCGTCGGCACCTGGGCCCGGCGCCAGGGCCTCTCGATGCACGTTCACCCGCACATGTTCCGTCACTCCTTTGCAACACATCTTTTGGAATCAAGCGGGGACCTGCGCGGCGTGCAGGAATTGCTGGGCCATGCCGACATCAGCACCACGCAGGTATACACGCATTTGGATTTTCAGCACCTGGCCAGCGTCTACGATGCCGCTCATCCCCGGGCGCGCCGCCGGCCGCGCACGGCTTGAAAGGGCCGTGAACGGCCCCACGGTACGTGATTGATGAATCACGATCCCGATCGAATTTACGGCACCACCATTCTGGCGGTCCGCCGCAACGGCCGCGTCGCGGTCGGGGGCGATGGCCAAGTCACGTTGGGGCAGAGCGTGATGAAATCCAATGCGCGCAAGGTGCGGCGTCTCTACGGCGACAAAGTGCTGGCCGGATTTGCCGGGGGAACGGCGGATGCCTTCACCTTGTTCGAGCGCTTCGAGGGCAAGCTGGAGAAATTCGGAAATCTCACGCGCGCGGCCATTGAATTGGCCAAGGACTGGCGCACCGACCGGAGTCTGCGGCGATTGGAAGCGCTGCTTTGCGTGGCGGATACCGAGAGCACGTATGTTATCTCGGGCACCGGCGATGTGATCGAACCGGAGCATGATTTGATCGCTATCGGATCCGGCGGCGGCTTCGCGCAAGCGGCGGCGCAGGCCTTTATGCAAAGCGACTTATCGGCGCGCGACATCGTCGAACGGTCTTTAAACATTGCGGCGGACATCTGCATCTACACCAACCGCAATTTGACCATCGAGGAACTCTAAGGGATGTCGCAGATGACCCCGCGGGAAATCGTCGAGGAACTCGACAAGCACATCGTCGGCCAAACCGCCGCGAAACGCGCGGTGGCGATAGCCTTGCGCAACCGCTGGCGCCGCCAGCAGGTGGCCGAGTCGCTGCGTCCTGAAATCACGCCGAAGAACATTCTCATGATTGGCCCGACCGGGGTGGGCAAGACCGAGATCGCGCGTAGGCTGGCCAGGCTCGCCAAGGCTCCCTTCATCAAGGTCGAAGCGACCAAATTCACCGAAGTGGGCTATGTTGGGCGTGAAGTTGATTCGATCGTCCGCGATCTGGTAGAGATCTCCGTCAAAATGACTCGAGAAGAGGAGATGGCGAAAGTGCGCCATCGGGCTG
>JAQGOD010000109.1 GCA_028293775.1 Gammaproteobacteria bacterium | reverse complement strand
CGCGGCCGCAGGCGTAGCATGCCGGCGCCCCAACGCCGCAGAAGGTTGATGGCCGAGATCAATGTCGTGCCCTATATCGATGTCATGTTGGTTCTGCTGATCATATTCATGATCACCGCACCGTTGCTGAAGGAAGGGGTTAAGGTTGATTTGCCGGACGCGGGGGCCAAGCCCATCGACGCCGATTTCCTGGCGAAGCATGAACCGCTGATCTTGACCATCGACTCGCGAGGCCGTTTGTTCATCAATTTCGGGCAGAACCAAGATCAGCCCGTACCTGACTCGACGGTAAGCTCTCGGACGGCAGCCCTTTTGCGCCGCGATCCGCAAACCCCCGTGCTGGTCAAGGCCGACACCACCGTGCCCTATGGTACCGTCGTTCGGGCCATGGTCCTGCTGCAGCAGGCGGGCGCGTCCAAAGTAGGGTTTCTCACCGACCCCATACGAACGGTGCCCCCAAACGGCGTGCGCTGATGTCGGCATTTTTGCGCGAACACTCGTGGCCGATTGCATTTTCCGTGCTCCTGCATGGGTTGCTGGCGGCGGCGCTGGCGGCCGCCGCGTTGATCTCCATCCATCCCACCCCGCCCAGCGTGCAGCCGATACCCGTGGATGCGATTGTGATCGACTCTCAGGTATTGCATGCCGCGCAGCGCACGTTGGCTGACCGCGCCGAGCAAGAAGCGGCGCGGTTGCGCGCCGCTGCCGAGGCGAAGGCCGCTGCCGAGGCTGCCGCGGCGAAAGCGGCTAACGACGCGCAAGCGGCCGTAGAACAGCAAAAGGCGGAGGAGGCGAAGGCCGCCTCTGCCGAAGCGGAGCGCGCGAGGCAGGCCGAGGCGACGCGGGCTAGCGACGCGCAGAAAGCGGTTGCGAAACGCGCTGAAGAGCTCAAGCGTGCGGAAGATGCCAAGCACGCCGAAGAGGCCAAGCGTGCCGAAGATGCCAGGCGCGCCGAGGATGCCAAGCGCGCGGCAGATGCGAAAATCGCCGAGGATGCCAAGCACGCGGCGGATCTCAAGGCTAAAGCACAACGAGAGGCTGAACTCCGTAGACAACTCGCGGAGGAGGAACACGTGAGTGCCGTGGAAGCCAGCCCGGCGCGTGCGCAATATATTGCAAGGCTCGCCAGCCGAATCCAGAATGCCTGGATCAAGCCGCCCTCGGCGCGCAGCGGCCTCGATTGTGTTGTAAACATTACACAAGTCGCGGGTGGCGAAGTCACCAGCGCGAAAGTGAGTCAGTGCAATGGGGACGCCGCGGCCCGCCAATCGATCGAGAATGCGGTGTATCGTGCATCGCCATTACCGGCACCGCCCGATCCGGCGTTGTTCGAGCGAAATCTTGTGATCCACTTTCATCCCGAAGAATAGACTATGAATAAGCACGCATGTCTGGTCCTTCTCGCCCTTGCCTTAGGTTTTCCGTGGCCGACGCACGCGGAGTTCGTCGTCGAGGTAACCAAGGGTCAAACCGAAGCCATCCCGATCGCCGTGGTGCCCTTCGCCTCCGCGGAGCTTACCGCCGCTTCATTCGATGTGGCACAGCTGGTGAGCGATGATCTTGCGCGCAGTGGACGATTCAAGACCATGGACCGCAAGGACATGATCGAGCAGCCGCACAGCGGCGCGAACATTGGGTTCGATGATTGGCGCCGGCTCAACAACGACTATATCGTCGTTGGGACCATGCAGCCGGATGCAACGGATCACTATAGTATTACTTACGAACTCTACAATGTGCTGACTAAGCAGCGCTTGCTGGGGTTTCAGATCAATTCCAATCGCCCTGGCCTACGATCCGCCGCGCATCAAATCGCCGATGCGGTGTTCGAAAAAATTCTGGGGATCCGCGGTGCATTCTCCACGCGCATCGCCTACATATCGGTGCTGGGGCACTTGCCCAATAGAAATTATCAACTCCTTGTGGCGGATGCCGATGGAGAAAATCCGCGGGTTGTCATGCAATCGCGCGAGCCTCTCATGTCGCCGTCCTGGTCGCCCGACGGTCAGAGCCTTGCCTATGTGTCTTTCGAAGACCGCCTGCCATCGATTTATGTGCAGACGTTGAAAACAGGCGAACGCCGGCGCATATCGGCGCACGCCGGTGTCAACCAAGCACCGGCATTCTCGCCCGATGGAAAAAAACTGGCGCTGGTACTCTCGACGCGCGACGGCAATCTAGACGTTTACGTGATGGACTTGGGCACCCAACAGCTGACGCGCATCACCGATGATCCGGGCATCGACACAGAGCCGCAGTGGTCCAAGGATGGCCAAAGTCTGTACTTCACTTCAGATCGCGCGGGCGGGCCGCAAATATACAAAATCGGCATCAAATCCGGAGATAAACCACGCCGTCTTACTTTCCAAGGTAGCTATAACGCACGTCCGCGCCTATCGCCGGACGAGTCGCAAATGGCCTTCGTGACGCAAGAAGAGGGCGCTTACCGCATAGCCACGATGGATCTTCGCGGGCGTGGCGATGTCCAAGTGCTGACCAAGGGACATTTCGACGTGTCGCCGAGTTATGCACCCAATGGCGCGGTGTTGATTTATGCCAGCCGCGATCGAGGCCGAGGCGTGCTGGCCTTGGTAAGTGCCGATGGCCGAGTCCAGCAGCGCTTGGTGTCGAGCGAAGGGGAGCTTCAAGAACCGGCGTGGGCTCCGTTCTGACAAACTATTACACAAACAGGCTCATCGTCGGTACCCTTACGAATAATCGGAATACACTTTGGATGGAGAAATAAATGAAGCGAATACTCTCGATCGCCCTGCTCATAGCCGGCGTTGCTCTGCTGGGTGGTTGCAAAAAGCATAACGTAATGGAGCCGCCGGTGGCCGGTACGCAGGTCCCCGATTCTTCAAGCTCCACGGCGGGCGAAGGTGCCTCGACCTCGACCAGCCCTTTGGACGGAGATGCGGACAGCCGTGCGCGCGGGCTCGGTGAAGGGACCGGTCCACTCGCCCGCAAGGTCATTTATTTCGATTTTGACAAATCGGAAATCAAGCCCGAGTACGCCGGCATCGTCACGGCCGCGGCGCACAACCTGACCGCCAACCCGAAGCTCAAGATGAAGCTGGAAGGGAACACGGATCAGCGCGGTACACGTGAGTACAACATCGGTCTCGGTGAGCGACGCGCTCAAGCAGTGCGACGTGCGCTGATGCTGCAGGGGGTCGCAGAGTCGCAGGTCACCACGGTGAGTTTCGGTTCCGAGCGGCCGGCGGCCGAGGGTGATGACGAGGCGGCCTGGTCGAAGAACCGGCGCGTGGAAGTGGTCTATCTGCCGTGAAGAGACGCGTCGCTATTACCTTGAGCGCGCTCTGCCTTACGGCGCTGGGCTTAGGCGGGTGCGCATCGACGCCCCCCGAAGAAGACCCGGTGCAGATAAAGTTGAAGGATCTGGATACCCGCCTCGAGCGCATCGAGCGAGTAATGGCGAATCAGAGCTTGCTCGATTTCTCGAATCAACTCGAAGCGTTACGCAACGATGTTCGCGCCTTACACAATGATGCCGATCAAATGAGCAACGCCTTGGAAGCGTCGCGCAAGCAACAGCGGGACTTGTACGCCGATCTGGAGCAGCGTTTAAAGACTCTGGAATCACGGGGCGGCGGCGGTTCGGGTGCGGCGCCGACCGGTGTCACGGCCGGGCCGCCGGCCGCGAGCGGGCAGGATTCGGCAAGCTCGACCGGCGATGACAAGGCAAGCTACCAGGCAGCCTTCAATCTGCTGAAAGACGGCC
>JAQGOD010000060.1 GCA_028293775.1 Gammaproteobacteria bacterium | reverse complement strand
GATCGGCGAGTGATGATGCCTCACGCGGCATCCACGTCTTTACCACGACGCAACACACCGACGACAATCCCTTCGATAATCATGGGTTGTTCTTTAAGATCGACGCGAATGGGTTCGAAATCGGCATTTTCGGTTAACAGCCAGACGATGCTGCCTTCTTGCCGATAACGTTTGACCGTGACCTCATTTTCCAAACGCGCGACCACGATTTGACGATTGCGCACTTCAGGCGTGCGATGCACGGCAACTAAATCCCCATCCAGAATGCCCGCATTCTTCATACTCATGCCCTGCACTTTCAGTAGATAATGCGGCTGCGGCTGAAATAATTGCGGATCAATTTGATAACGTTTTTCAATATGCTCTTCAGCCAAAATCGGGCGGCCGGCAGCGACGCGGCCGATGAGCGGCAGACCCAATTGTTCACGTAAAATATCTTTGAGTTGAATGCCGCGAGAAGCGCCCGGAATAAGATCGATCACGCCTTTGCGTTGCAGGGCACGCAAGTGTTCCTCAGCGGCATTCGGAGATTTGAATCCCAGCGTGCGGGCTATTTCCGCGCGGGTAGGCGGCATGCCACTTTCGGAAATAGCGCTCTGAATTAGCCTGAGGATTTGAGTTTGACGGGGCGTAAGGTCCGACATGCATCACCTGTATATGTAGACAGTGACTGGTATTATATACAGTCTAAAGGCATTGGCAAGTTATGAGCAGCAAGTCCGCAGATCGCGATCGCCTTCTAGGCATGAATCGGCCCATAAATCGCCGCGATTTCCTCAATGGCATGGCCCTATGCGTAACCGCAGCGCTGCCGCTTCCCACCCTGGCGAGATCCCCCGACATGCCCGGCTACTACCCGCCGCTCCTCACCGGGCTGCGCGGCAGCCATCCCGGCTCGTTTGAGGATGCGCATGCACTGCGAGAGGGGAAAACCTGGCCGGCTGCCGGGGCTATCGAGGACTACGACTTGATCATTGTCGGTGCCGGGATCAGCGGCCTAGCCGCCGCGCACTTTTACCGGACTCAAACATCGCCGCAAAGCCGCATTCTCATCCTCGACAACCACGATGATTTCGGCGGTCACGCCAAACGCAATGAATTTCACTTGGACGGCAAGCTGCATTTGATGAATGGCGGCACATTGGAAATCGACAGCCCCAAGCCTTACGGCCCGATCCCGGCACGCCTTTTGAAGACATTGGGCGTCGATGTTTCCGCCCTCGCCAAAACCACCCAGCATTCGACATTCTATGAACAGCGTGGATTGCAATCGGGCTTATTCTTCGACCAAGAAACTTTCGGCGCGGACCGACTGATTGTAGGCGCAGGACAGATTCCCTATCGGCAATTGCTGGCCTCAGCTCCGCTTTCCGAGCGCGCCCGCGAACAAATCATTCAGATAGAAGAAGGGCAAACGGATTATCTGCCCAACTTAAGTTCGGATGAGAAAAAACAGCGCCTATCACGCATCAGCTATGAGGCATTCTTGCGCGACCTCGTCAAAGTTGAACCTGCGGTGCTGCGCTTTTATCACGCGCGCACGATGGGTGAATGGACAGTCGGGACCGATGCGGTATCGGCACTGGACTGCTGGGGATTTGGATTTCCGGGATTTCAAGGCATGCACTTGGCGAAGGGCTCGATCCCTCGCATGGGCTATACACCGGCAGGATACGAAGACACCGGTGGTTCGTTGCGCTTACATTTTCCTGACGGCAACGCCACCATCGCGCGTTTGCTGGTGAGAGACCTGTTACCGGCTGCCTTGCCAGGCCAGGGTGTCGAAGACATTGTCACCGCACGAGTCGACTACGCCCGGCTCGATCGACCGGAAAATCCGGTAAACCTTCGCTTGAACAGCACCGCTGTGCGGGTTCGTCATGAGAGCGAACGGGATCCTCGCGGGCGCGTGCAAGTCACCTACGTGCGCGCAGGCAGTGCGTTTACCGCGCGGGCGCGAGGCGCCGTCCTCGCCTGTTACAACGGGATGATCCCCTATCTGTGTCCGGAACTGCCCGAGAGCCAAAAGCAAGCTCTACACAGCTTGGTGAAAGAACCGCTGGTCTATACGACGGTGGCGCTGCGCCATTGGCAGGCGTTCGACCGATTAAAGGTTCATAAGGTGTATGCCCCGGGGGGATACCACACTTCGTTGCGCTTGAATCCTCACGTGAATATCGGTGCTTATCGGAGCACCGAATCCCCAGACAGTCCCATTCTGCTGCACATGACACGTACGCCCTGTAAAGCGGGCCTGCCCGAGCATGACCAAAATCGTGCGGGTCGCGCCGAGTTGTTGAGCACCTCTTTTGAAACCTTCGAGCGCAACATTCGCGAGCAATTGAATCGTATTTTTTCAAGCGGCGGCTTCGACGCCGCAAATGACATCACTGCCATCACCGTGAACCGCTGGCCTCACGGCTATGCCCCTGAATACAATCCGTTGTTCGATGCCGAGCTGCCCGAGCCGCAACAACCCCATGTGCTGGGCCGTGCCCAATTTGGGTCTATCACCATTGCAAACTCCGATGCCGGCCGCGCCGCGTACACCGATTCGGCAATTGAGCAAGGCTACCGAGCCGTTACAGAGCTGTTGCGCTCGACTTAAATGCGCTTGAGCCCGCCGCATCTAGCCGACGGTTCCAAATTCTGCATTAGATGTCGCATTCTTAATGGTCGCGATCTTGTCAGAAATGAACTACGGCGAAAAGCGCCTCGCAGAACCGACAAATCGATATTTTCAGTTGCAATCGGGTCGCGAATTTGGCTTTATGTAGGACTGTGCTGCGACGCGGGCCGGCGCGATTGGCGTGACCGTCCTTCTGTGGCAACACATCGGAGTTTTCCGACACGAATGAATTAACCCTAGGGGAATATTTCTATGAATCTGACAACCACACTCAAGGTCTCTCTCGCCGCGGCTTGCGTTATCGCATTCGCGGGGTGCACGGACCTCAAGCCGATCCAGGCGCAGCTGGATGACCTTAAGTCACAGGTCAGCAAGTTGCAGGGCGATACACAGAGGGCTGCGAGCGATGCGGCTGCTGCGAAGGCTGCGGCTGCCAGTGCTCAATCGGCCGCCTCGGGCGCGCAGAGCACGGCGAACCAGGCTTTGTCGACCGCGCAGGCGAACTCAACGGCTATCGAAGCGATCAATGAGAAGATCGATCGCATGTTCAAGAAGTCCGTTTCCAAGTAAAAACGATTAGTTCGTTTCTGCCTTTAAGCGCCGCGGTAACCCCGCGGCGTTTTTCTTTCTGCCGATCGAACCGCCGTCAATAGCGAATCAGCGCGGAGCCCCAAGTGAAGCCGCCCCCAAAAGCCTCCAGCAACAGCAGTTGGCCGCGCTGCACCCGGCCGTCGCGTATGCCGGTGTCGAGCGCCAACGGCACGGAGGCGGCGGAAGTATTGCCATGCGTGTCGATGGTGACGATAACCTTCTCCATCGGCAGATCAAGCCGTTTCGCAATCGCTTCGATGATTCGAATATTCGCCTGGTGCGGGATCAGCCAGTCCAGCTCCGTCTTCGAGATGTTGTTGGCGTTCAAGGTCTCGGTCACCAGCTGGCCCAGGGTATTGACCGCCACCTTATAAACTTCATTTCCTCTCATTTGTACGCTGGCTTTACCCTCACGCATCAATTTGAAGCCCTTGGATACCCCGTCCGGGTAGCTGAGCAAGTCCTTGTACTTGCCGTCGGAATGCAGGCGCGTGCTGATGATCCCCGGTTCTGCCGAAGGTTGCAGAATGACAGCCCCCGCCCCGTCCGCGAACAACACGCATGTGCCTCGATCGTTCCAGTCGATGATTCTCGTCAGGGTTTCCGCGCCCACGACCAGCGCACATTTGGACTCGCCAAGCCGGACGAATTTATCCGCGACGCTCAATGCGTACACGAAGCCGGTGCAAGCAGCCTCCATGCTGAATGCGGGACAACCGTGTATCCCTAATCGGTCCTGCAGCAGCGTGCCGACATTCGGAAACACCAAGTCAGGAGTCGTCGTACCGACGCAGATCAAATCGATATCTGCGGCGCTGATCCCCGCCGCTTCGATGGCGCGTCGCGCCGCATGCTCCGCAAGATCGGTCGTGGTCTCGCCTTCCGCGGCAACGTGGCGTTGCGAGATACCCGTGCGCGTGCGAATCCATTCGTCGCTTGTGTCGACGAGCTTTTCAAGATCGGCGTTGGTCAATATTTTTGCAGGCAAAAAGCTGCCTGTGCCCGCTATTCTGGAGTACTTCACAGTCATTCAGGCGTCCAGCAAGCGTTGCGCGATTCGAGCCGGGACGTCGCTGCGCGCTTCCGATACCGCAACCTCGATAGCGCGTTGAAATCCAAACAGGTCGGTGCCTCCATGACTCTTGATGACGATGCCGTTCAAACCGACCATCGCGGCTCCATTATAGCGGCGCGGATCTATGCGTGCGCGCAAAGCATTGAGTGCCGGCCGCGCGGCGAGATAGCCCAGCTTGCGAAAGACAGAGCTCTCGAATTCTTCGCGCATGGCATTGGCAATGAGGCGCGATGCGCCCTCCATGACTTTCAAAGCGATATTGCCCGTAAATCCGTCCGTAACCACGACGTCCACTTTATCCGAAAAGATGTCGTGGCCTTCGACGAAACCCACGTAGTTGATGTCCGCGGCGGCCATGAGATTGTGCGCCGCCTGGACGATTTCGTTCCCCTTCACTTCCTCTTCGCCGATGTTGAGGAGCCCGACACGAGGCCGTTCGTGAGCACCCTCGAGGTCCGCAGCGAGCACGGATCCCATCACTGCGAATTGGCACAGTTGCACCGGCGTGCAGGACGCATTCGCCCCAAGATCCAACATATAGGTGTGGCCGCCGCGCGAAGGAATCATGGAGACGATTGCGGGGCGCTCGACTCCCGGCAGCATTTTCAACACGAAGTGAGCGGTCGCCATCAACGCCCCGGTGTTGCCGGCGCTGACGCAAGCGTGCGCTTCGTGGGCCTTGACCAAGTCAATTGCCCGACGCATGGATGAGTCCTTCTTGCGCCGCAACGCCTCGCGCGGATGGTCGCTCATTTCGACCACTTCGGTCGCGAATAGGCAGAAGACATTCGGCGGCCGTTCTGCCGCCAGCTCCCTTTCCAGATCTGCTTGCTTGCCCGTCAACGTGAATCGCACTTCGGGAAATTCGCGTGCCGCCGCGAGCGCCGCCGGCACGGACACGGATGGACCGCGATCGCCGCTCATGGCGTCGATGGCAATATGGAGCGGCGCAGGCACGGTGCGCAATTCTCGTAGGCTAGATCGACGGCCTATTCTTCGTCTGCTGCCGCATCTGCCTTGGTTTGCAAGACTTTCTTTCCGCGGTAAAAGCCATCGCGGGAAATGCGATGCCGCGAATGAGTTTCACCGCTTTTGGCGTCGATCGACACTGCCGGTGCGGCGAGCGCCGAGTGGGAGCGGTGCATGCCGCGCTTCGACGGAGTCTTTCTACTTTTTTGAACTGCCATGAGTTGTCTGTCCTATCAAGTTTTCTTCAACAAATCCTGCAAAACGGCAAATGGCCGCGTTCGCTCTTCCTGCAAAGGAGCTTGGCCACATGCTTCCGGCGTCATGCATGCCGTGACGACGGGCAAGGCCAAAAGCAATTCTTCCTCCGCCAATTCGCGCAGCGACACCGAGCCCTCATCCATCAGATAAATCTCGCGCGCGGACTCCACAGGAGCGGCCGCATCATCCGTCGCGAACTCAATCTCACTATCGCTGACCAAGGGCAATTCGAACCCCTGGAGGCATCGTTGGCAAACCAGCCGCGGGGTCGCTTCAACTGCAACTGCCGCGCCGGCCCGACCGTCCCCCAATTTCGAAAAAGCGAATCGTGCCCGCAGCGACCCGCGTGCATCCGCCAACAAATCCTGCAATCGCGGCAACTCGCTCAAGGGGTAGACGCGCTCCAATACCGCCGCGTCCTCCGCCAGGCGCACGCAATCTACTCGGTCAGTCGAGGCCGATGCCATGGGCCGCGTATAATAGGGTGCGGCCCCACCCCTGTCAAAATGAATCAGGTGCAAGTCTTTGTTTTTGAAGTCCCCGCCTCCGCTAATTTTGGCCTCGACTTCTCGCTATCGAAAGGAACTGCTGGGCAGGCTCAAGCTGCCCTTTTCCTGCCTCGCTCCCGGCGCGGACGAGACTCCCCTCCCCCAGGAGCGGCCCCTGGCGCTCGTTGCGCGCCTGGCGAGGGCCAAAGCTTCCGCTGTCGCGGCACTCGAGCCTCACTCATGGGTGATAGGCTCCGACCAAACGGCCGTGCGCGTCGATGAAGACGGTGCGGAATCCAACCTGGGTAAGCCAGGGACTGAAGCGCGTTGCATCCAGCAGCTT
>JAQGOD010000486.1 GCA_028293775.1 Gammaproteobacteria bacterium | reverse complement strand
AGTCGTTGGCGGCGCGCGGCGGGCGCGGAGCGGTGCTCGATGTCACCCTTCAAGACTCGATCGACGCCCTGATTCAGGACATCGAAGCCAAAGAAGGGCCTGTCGGCATTCTTTGCAACAATGCCGGCATCACCCGTGACACGCTGCTGCTGCGGATGAAGCAAGACGATTGGGACGCCGTCATCCAGACGAATCTGGCCTCGGTATTCCGCCTTTCCAAAGCCGTACTACGCGGCATGATGAAGGCCCGCAAGGGGCGCATTATCAGCATTACCTCCGTGGTGGGACTGACGGGCAATCCCGGTCAGGCGAATTATGCGGCCGCCAAGGCCGGAATCATCGGCTTCACCAAGTCGCTGGCACGGGAAGTTGGATCCCGCGGCATCACCGCCAATAGCATTGCGCCCGGATTTATCGATACCGACATGACGCGCGCGCTGAACGAGGCGCAGCATGCCGCGCTCAACGCTCAAATCCCGCTTTCCAGGCTGGGCAAGCCCGCGGATATCGCGGGGGCGGTGGCATTTTTGTGTTCCGCCGATGGATCCTATATCACCGGAGAAACACTGCACGTGAACGGCGGGATGTACATGCCATGACTCCTTTCGGGCGGTTTGTCAAGACAGAATCGGCGGGCGTGCCATGTAATCTAGGTAGCCGCCGTCGTCGCGTTCACATAAAATACGCGCCCGGCCGCTGGCAGGACGCAGGGGTTCTTAAACCGCACATGTATAGCAATTCCGAGAGGACACCATAACGATGAGTACTGTTGAGCAGCAGGTTAAAAAGATCGTGGCCGAACAGTTGGGCGTTAAAGAAGAAGAAGTCACCAATGATGCCTCGTTCGTCGACGATTTGGGCGCCGACTCGCTGGACACGGTGGAACTGGTGATGGCGCTCGAGGAAGAATTCGAGACGGAAATCCCGGACGAAGACGCCGAAAAAATCACCACGGTGCAGCAAGCGATCGACTATATCAATTCGCATAAGGGCAAGGCCTGAAGCTTAAAGTTGATCCCGCGCATCGTCCTTTGTTCAAATCCTAGCCAGAGGTCGAATTGAGCAAGCGACGCGTCGTCATTACGGGTCTTGGAATCGTCTCGCCGGTCGGCAATGACGTGGCGAGCGCTTGGGCCGCTATTCTGGCCGGACGCAGCGGGATAGCGAATATCGAGCGATTCGAGACCGCCAGTTTTCCAACCCACTTCGGCGGCGAGATCAAAACGCTGGATTTGGAATCGTACATGACGGCCAAGGATGCGCGCCGCATGGACGCCTTCATGCAGTACGGCGTCGTTGCCGGCATTCAAGCAATGCGCGATTCGGGACTGCAAGTTACCGAAGAGAATTCGGACCGCATCGGCATCATGATGGGCTCGGGCATGGGCGGCCTTGAATCGATCGAAGAGACCTACGATAAGTATCTGGAGACCAATTCGCCCAAGAAGGTCTCGCCGTTTTTTATACCGGCAAGCATCATTAATCTGGTAAGCGGTCACTTGTCGATTATCTTCAAGATCACGGGACCGAATTTGGCGGTGGCAACGGCTTGCACGACCTCCACCCACGCGATTGGATTGGCGATGAGATTGATTCAGCATGGCGAGGTTGACGCGATGCTGGCGGGCGGCTCGGAGATGGCAACCTGCGTGACCGGCATGAGCGGCTTCGCACAAGCGAAGGCATTGTCGCAGAGGAATGATGACCCGCAGGGCGCAAGCCGACCTTGGGACAAGGACCGCGACGGTTTTGTCATGGGAGACGGTGCCGGCGCCATGATGCTCGAGGAGTACGAGCACGCCAAGGCGCGAGGCGCGAAAATTTACGCAGAAATCGTCGGATTCGGCATGAGCGGCGATGCGTTCCATGTCACGGCCCCGCCCGAAGACGGCGAAGGTGCCCGCAAGGCCATGGCCAAGGCGATGGCCGATGCACAACTGAATCCTGATCAACTGCAGTACGTGAATGCGCACGCCACCTCGACCGGACTCGGTGATCGCGCCGAAACGCTGGCGATACGCCGGGCATTCGGCGCGGCTGCGGATCAATTAGCGGTAAGCTCCACCAAATCCATGACCGGACACCTGCTGGGCGCGGCCGGAGCGGTCGAGGCGATATTCTCGGTGCTGGCATTGCGCGACCAGGTGGCGCCGCCGACTATCAACTTACATCAGCCGGGCGAGGGCTGCGATCTGGATTACGTGCCGAACACCGCTCGTCAGATGAAGCTCGACTACACCCTCTCCAACTCCTTTGGCTTCGGTGGCACTAACGGTTCGCTCATTTTCCGCCGAATTTGAGCCGCGGCAGTGAGCCGACGGCTGCTCGTTGCTGTTGCGCTCATCGTCACGCTGCTCGCGGCGGCGTCCACCGTAGTTTGGAGCGCTTTACACAGCTTGGATGCGCCGCTGCGGGTAAGCTCCCCGACGCGGTTCAAAGTAGCGCCGGGTGCAAGTTTTGCGCATGTGGCCATGCAGCTGGCAGCCCAGGGAATCATAGCGCAGCCAAAAGTCTGGATCCTCTACGCCCGATTGAAAGGACTGGCACCGGCTGTGAAAGCGGGGGAGTACGAGATTCCGCCGGGTACCACGCCGCGCGAACTGCTGACGAAAATGGTGAATGGCCAGGTGCTGCTGCATTCGTTTACCATCGTGGATGGTTGGCGCGTGCAAGATCTGCTCGAGGCGCTGCGGCGTAATCCGGAGATCCTCTCGACGTTGCCGGAACAAATGCCCTTGCCGGAGCAGGGGGCGAACATCATGTCGAAACTCGGAGCGCCCGGTACCGATGCAGAGGGGCAATTTTTGCCCGAGACCTATCGCTTTATCGCAGGTACCACCGATATCGAATTGCTTCGATATGCGCATACGGCCCTGGTGCGCGAGTTGGATGCGGGGTGGGCGGAACGGGATCCGGAGCTGCCGTTGCACACTGCCTATGAGCTGCTGATCATGGCTTCGATCGTTGAAAAAGAGAGCGGTTTGCCGCAGGAACTCCCCAAGATCGCCGGGCTTTACCTGCATCGATTGGCTATCGGCATGCGCCTGCAGGCCGACCCGACCGTCATCTACGGTCTGGGTGAGCGCTACGATGGCGACATCCATGCCGTTGACCTGCGCAGCGATGGACCCTACAACACCTACACGCGTGTCGGCTTGCCGCCCACACCCATCGCCTTAGCCAGCGCCGCGGTCATTCACGCGACGGCTCGCCCGGAAAAAACGGACGCTATTTATTTTGTCGCTTCGACCAAAGGCGATGGCAGCCACGTTTTCTCCGCGACGCTAGAACAACACAATGTCGCAGTCGCGGCATATGTCGCGCACCAACACAAGGCCGCGCAAGGTTCGCCGCGATGAGCGGAACCGGACGCTTTGTTACCTTGGAAGGAATCGAAGGCGTGGGTAAAACGACGCAAGTGGCGCGTTTATCGGAGTTCTTGAGTCGCGAGGGTATCGCGCACGTCGTGACCCGTGAACCGGGCGGCACGCCCGTCGCCGAAAGCATTCGCCAGGTCGTGCTGACCGCGGGCGAAGAATCCTTGCCCGCGACAGCGGAGTTGCTGCTGATGTTTGCGGCGCGCGCGGTGCATCTCGCCAACCACATAGAACCCAATCTTCGAGCGGGCCGTTGGGTGATCTGCGATCGATTCACCGACGCGACGTACGCATATCAAGGGGGAGGGCGGGGGTTGCCGATCGATCATATCCGGGACCTGGAAAGCATGGTGCAAGGGGACCTGCGGCCGGACCTGACGATCCTGCTGGATGCTCCGGTGGAGCATGCCTTGAGGCGGGCGCGCCAACGCAATGCCGGTTCCGTGGAAGATCGATTTGAACGCGAAAGAAGCCAATTCTTCGAGCGTGTGAGGAGTGCATACCGTACGCGGGCGGCGGCAGAACCCCAACGCATTGCCGTCATTGATGCGACACGGACGGTCGAGGAGATGAGCGCGGGCATTGTCGAGCAACTGAGAGCACGCTCTTGGATTTCCTGAACGCCGATTCGCTGCCGTGGCTCAAGGATTCGCAACAGCGGCTGCGTGCCTCCTTGAGCACCGGCCGCTTGCCGCATTCGCTGTTGGTACTGAGTGTGCCCGGATTGGGGGCCGAGCAACTGGGCAATTGGATCACCGCTTTGGCGCTGTGCGAGTCACCCGGCACGCGCCCCTGCGACGCCTGTTCTTCGTGCAGGCTGTTGCGCTCGGACAGCCATCCCGACGCCCATGTCGTGCGATTGCAAGACGATGCGCAGCAAATCAAGATTGATCAGGTTCGCGAACTCATTGAATCCTTGACGACCAAGAGCTATCGCGGCGGCTACAAAGTCGGCGTCATTGAGGGTGCGGAGGCCTTGAACAGCAACGGCGCCAATGCCTTCTTGAAAACGCTCGAGGAACCGTCCGCCGATACGGTGCTCATCATGATCGCGAGACCAAACCACCGGCTGCCGGCCACGATCGCCAGCCGTTGCCTGCGCCTCAAGTTGAGTCCGCCTCCAACCGAAGAGGCCATCGCATGGCTGCA
>JAQGOD010000035.1 GCA_028293775.1 Gammaproteobacteria bacterium | reverse complement strand
GAGAGGTCAGCCAGCAAGGGTTTGTCCCATTTGTCTTTGGCGATCAACACATTGGCCTTGGCGGTCCCGACGCGGCACGGCGTGCACTGGCCGCAGGACTCATCTTCAAAGAACCGCATCATGCTGCGGGCTGCGGCCTTCGCCGTATCCTGCGATGAGAGCACGATCACCGCGGCCGACCCGATGAAACAGCCGTAGGGCTGCAAGGTGTCAAAGTCGAGCGGAATATCGCCCATCGATGCCGGCAAAATGCCGCCCGAGGCGCCGCCCGGCAAGTAACCGTAAAACGTGTGGCCATCCTTCATGCCGCCGCAATACTCATCGATCAGCTGGCGCACCGTGATTCCGGCCGGCGCGAGCTTGACGCCAGGATCTTTCACGCGCCCGGAGACGGAAAAGCTGCGCAGTCCTTTGCGGCCGTTGCGCCCTTGCGAGGCAAACGACTCGGCACCCTTCTCGAGCAGGTGCCGTACCCAGTACAGCGTTTCCATATTGTGCTCGAGCGTCGGACGCCCAAATAATCCGACTTGAGCGACGTAGGGCGGCCGCAACCGCGGCATACCGCGTTTCCCCTCGATGGATTCGATCATTGCCGACTCTTCACCGCAGATGTAGGCCCCTGCGCCGCGGCGCAATTCGATCTTGGGCAAAGGTACGGGAGGGTCATCCTGCAGCTTGGCGAGCTCGTCCTCGAGCAGCGCCCGGCAGCCGTGATATTCATCGCGCAGGTAAATGTAGATCGCAGAAATGCCGACCGCCCACGCCGCAATCAGCATGCCCTCTAGGAATCGGTGCGGATCGCGCTCGAGATAAACACGATCCTTGAAAGTACCGGGCTCGCCTTCATCAATATTCACTGCCATCAGCCGCGGCGCCGCTTCGCCGCGCACGATGCGCCATTTGCGTCCGGCCGGAAAGCCCGCGCCGCCCAAGCCGCGCAGACCGGAATCCTCCATCGTTTTCAAAACACTTTCCACATCGCGCCGATGTTCGATGCAATCACGCAGCAGCGAATAGCCCCCGGCTTCCATGTACTCCTCAAAGCCGATGTAGTTCTGAGGTTTGTCGTACAAATTCTGCGCCTGAACTTGCCTAAGCACCGATTCCAAGGTTGCAGAGGGAACGGGCTTCTGATGCACCACGGCCACGGGTGCCTGTTCGCAGCGCCCGACGCACGGCGCGCCGATCACCCGAACGTCTCGTCCGAGCAGCGCGGGCAGTTTTTCCAGCAACTCCTTCGCGCCGCCCATCTCGCAGCTCAGTCCATCGCACACTCGAACGGTCAGGGCCGGCGGCGCCGGCAGCGAGCCGTCCGCGTTTTCCTTCACCACATCGAAGTGATGATAAAACGTGGCCACCTCGTAAACTTCTGTCTGGGCCAGCCCGAGCAGCCGCGCCAACGCGGCTAAGTGCGGCGCTCCCAATTGACGGTAGCGGTCGTTGATGAGGTGAAAGTATTCAATCAGCAGGTCGTGCCGGTACGGTCCCGAACCTAGTAACGCTTCGACCTCGGACAACGCCTGAGGGAGGACCTGCCGGCCCCTTGGCGCCTGACGCTTGCGCTTTTTTGTGGCACCCGCGCGGGCTATCGAAATCACCGGACTCGTCACTGATCAACTCCAGTCTTTGGGGGTACCCACCAGTATGGTATTACCTGATATATGTGTCCATTTGATTCAGCGGATGATAGACCGAATCGCCGGATGATAGACAGGGGTTATCACGCCATAAGCAGTCTTTATCACTCCCCGCAATGCTGGTGTGCAGGATACAGCGCCAGGAGTTCGCGCATCACGCCATTGGTCCAGCCAAAGCCATCCTGCAAGGGATACTCTCCCCCGCCGCCAGGTCGCCCGGTGGCAACCACATCGTATTTCTCCACTAACTTCCCGCTCTCGCCATAAACGCGATTGACGTTCGCCATCCATCGGCATGCAAGGGTTTCCGCCAGCGGCGAAATCGAGTACCGGCGCAAACCCGAGACTCCAATCCATTGCAGAGGCGGCCAGCCGTTTGGCGCATCCCATTGCTGTCCAGTTTCCACGGGTGTCGTGACGATGCCGCCGGATTTGAGCAGATCGCGAGAAACCGCCGTGGCCACGGCTGCTGCTTGCGGCTGCGTGGCGAGCCCGGCGAATAGAGGGTAAAGGATCGCGGCGGATATTCGCGGTACTTGCGCCTGTTTCACCCACCGATAATCACGATAGACGCCGGCAGCCGCATCCCACAAGTAGCGATTTACAGCTTCGCGCCGCGCCGCCGCCCGACGCGTGAATTCGCGGACACAGGATGCGTCGTGCGCCCGCTCGCAACCTAAGCGAATGGCCTCTTCAAGTCCGAACAGCAGGCTGTTGAGATCAATGGGGATGATCTCCGTGGTATTGATAGTCTCGAGGCTGCGGCCATCAGCGAACCAGCGGGAACCGAAATCCCAGCCGCTTTCGGCCGCCGCACGCAGGTCCCGATACAACTGCTTCGGTATTCGCCCACTGCGTTGAGCGAGTTCTGTGTCTTCACGATAGGACTCGTCACGCGGGGTGTCGGCGTCATCCCAATAGCGTTTCAGCTTCGCGCCGTAAGGCATCGCAACGACTCGGCGATGCGCCGCGCCGCGCTTGAGACCCGCCTCGCCTTGCATCCAAAAAGCGTACTCACGACGCAGCTGCGGCAGATAACGCTCAAAAGAACCCGCCGGATCCTCCGCACTCAGCAGCCCCACCATTGCATAGAAGAACGGCGGCTGCGAGCGGCTTAGATAGTAGCTGCGCGTGCCGTTCGGCACATGACCGTAGGTGTCGATCAGGTACGCAAAGTCGCGCACCATGTGCTCGACCAAATCATGTCGTCCGCTCTCCGCCAATCCCAGCATCGTGAAGTATGAGTCCCAATAGTACAGTTCGCGAAAACGCCCGCCCGGTACCACGTAGGGTTCAGGCAGCGGCAGCAGCGAGGAATACGGGGCCGCCGTGCT
>JAQGOD010000509.1 GCA_028293775.1 Gammaproteobacteria bacterium | reverse complement strand
GTTGACATCGAAAGCGCCGACGCGACCAGCGCGCCTGTGATCAGTGTTCGCTTCAAGTTGGCCTCCTCTTTGTGTTGAGCAAAGAAGCCGAACGATACGGAGGGTCGTTGGTTCCGGCTGATTGCGTGTTTTTCCCGAGAAGGAACCAAGCCGCTTCAGCGCGGTTGAACTGCATCGTTACCGACGTTGAGAAATGTGATGAACGCGCTATCGAGCTTGGGCCGAAACGACGTCATCAGGGCTGTTGCACTCGTCGCGATAGTGGCTGTTCCGCTGATCGCGGATGCCCAGCTTGGCCGCAGTTCAGGGGCCGTCGAAACTTCGCTGGATGTTTTGCCCATTAGCGGCACAGCAGTGGAAACCGCAGCTGCCAGGCGCGATTCGTGCGCGAATCAACACTGGCCTTTCTTTTCGGCGGAATGTCTTCGTGGATCGAAGCAGATCGTGGAACCTCGCCTGGTTTCGATGAGCGTAGAAACCCCGCCAGATCCGGCGACGACCGGTGATGCTCCAAAGCTGGTTCGAACGGTTGATATGGTTGGGGACAATGGGCCATCCGTCAGGTCGAAAAAGCCCGCCAAGCCACGCATTGCCACCCACAGGCGCGAACGACCCACGCCAAACGTCAGTTATGCCGCCAATTTGCCGGCCGGTCCTATGTCGATGCCTGGTTGGTGAAGATGCAATAAGCATCCGTGCCGACGCGCAGGAGTCACCAGCGCGGAGCCGCCGTTGCAAAACTTGCCCAACGCAGACTGAACGGCAGGTTCAGAGCCCATTCATGATTAACCACCTAAATCCGCGCCCGGGGCAGCGTGGATGGTAGGTGGAACAAATGCCGATTTCCCGGGACGAAAGCGATCCTGTAGCGACGGTTGTCGACTGGCTGGATGCGTGCAGGGACCGCCGCATCTGCGCGCTGCTTGACCTGTACGATGAGGCCGCAACGCTCGAATGCGCATGCGACGGGCAACAGAGCCTGACCGGACGGGCGGCGCTGGAAGCCTATTGGCGGCCGAGACTGGCAGCCCCCGCGCCGGGATCCTTTGCCATGGATGACGTGGCTGCGGACGCTGAAGGCGTGATGCTCGATTACCGGAGCTACGACGGCAAGCCGGTTCGTATCCACTTCCGCTTCAATCCAACGGGCAAGATCCTGCACACAAGATGCGGTCCGTTGCGACGTAGTGCCTGACCCGCCTTGCTGGTCGCAGGTCTCGGCAACTGTCGGGTTGCTATCTGGGCGGGTTTTGCTTTTTCAGCAGCCGCACGATGAAGCGTTCACCGCTCCATAACTCGATATCCTGGTCCTCGATCAAACGCCGCGCCTGCTCGATGGCTTCCGCGTCATTGGAACAAGACAGCCCCACGAACCTGACAAAATGGCCGTCACTCCCGACGAAATACGCTCGATAGTCCACTACCCACCGGCCCCGTAACCGATTACCCGGACCATCAAACGCCTTTCGGGAACAAGTGGCAATGGCCCGCGTTACATTGTCGTGGGCAAATGATGAGGAGAGGACGTTGCCGGTATTATTGTTGTGGGGCATCCCTGCCGTGATCTTCGTGGGGGGCGTAGGCTATTTTCTGGTTCATGCGACGCACTAGCATCCAATTGACCGAGAGGGAGAGGCCCGAGCCGGAAAACCGGCCGGGCTTTTTCTTGCCGCAGAACCCGCGGCCGGAGCACCGCCAACCTGCTCCCGCAAAAAGCAGTTTCGCTCCGGCTCGCCGGATGCTACTTTTTCCCAGTTTTGTTTTGAGTATTTGAAAATGCAGTATCGCGGCAAGCATTACATCGTTGTCCAGGGTATCGAGCCTGACAGCTGGAAATGGATCGTCGATCTGGACGAACAAACTTCCAAATCCGGAGAAGCCAAGACCCGGGGGCTGGCCGTCAGTGCCGTCGTTCTTCTGGTCGACAGGCTGCTGAAGCAAAAATCTCAGTCATCGGCCGCTTGATTCAATTAAGCAGAGCTTCGAGACAACCGCCGTCATTCCGGGGCGCGTCTTCGCGAACCCGGAATCCAGACGCTTAGCCGTATTGCTGGATTCCGGGTTCGCGCCGAAGAGGCGCGCCCCGGAATGACGAGACCTAGCCGCTTGACATCGGCCGGCGCTCCCCATGTGATGGGCGCCAACAAAAATCAAAAACACAAACCACAATCTTCCAGGGAGGTTTTGATGCTGGTGCGTAATGCTGCCCGCCTGCTCGGTGGGCTGATTGTCGCAGGTGCGGCGCTGGGGATGGCGGTGTCCGCCGAGGCCCAGGACAAGAAAATCAAGATCGGCGTGATCTTCGACCTCACCGGCCCGCTCGCGGGCGGCGGTTCGGAGCTGCAATACACCGGCGCCAAGATCATGCTCGACCACTACGCCAAGACCGGCGTCGAAGGTTACAAGGTCGAGGCGATCTACGCCGACGCCCAGAGCAAGCCCGATATCGCCATCAACGAGTCGGTGCGCCTGCTGGAGCAGGAAAAGGTCGACATGGTGCTCGGCTTCTTCTCCTCGGCGCAATGCGTGCCGGTGGCCGCCCGGGTCGAGCAGCTCAAGAAGTTCATGTGGATGACCACCTGCATTTCCTCCGGCGTGTTCGACAACAAGAACTACAAATATGTGTTCCGTCCGCAGGCTAGCGGCGACCAGTTCGGCCTGATGACGATGGATTTCATCGCCCAGAACGCGCAAGCCAAGTTCGGCAAGGAGCCAAAGGATTTGCGCGTCG
Source organism: Gammaproteobacteria bacterium (assembly GCA_028293775.1). The sequence continues at coordinate 913 of JAQGOD010000509.1, read as the reverse complement.
CCATCATCCACGAGGATGGCGCCTATGGAGTCGACGTCGCCAAGGGCAACGAGGCCGGCGCCAAGAAAGCCGGCTTCAATCTGGTGATGAAGGAAGGTTATTCCGCCACCGCGCCCGATCTATCGGCGCTTGTGACAAAACTGAAGCGGGCCCGGCCCGATGTGATCTTCCACACCGGCTACAATCCCGACATCACGCTGGTGATGCGCCAGGCGCGCGAACAGGGACTGAAGTTCGGCGCCATCGTCGGCCACGGCGCCGGCTACGGCGTGTACGAGAAGCTGAAGGAAGGCCTCGGCCCCGACGCGAATTATATCTTCAACACCGACCCGATCTCGATCTGGCTCGCCAACCCGAAAGGCCTCGATCCAAAACTGCCGCCAATCATCAAGATGGTCGGCGAGGAGTTCGACAAGATCAAGCCGGGCGTGGCGATTCGCTCCGCCCATGTCGGCATCGCCGCCTCGAACACCTACGTGTTCCTCAATGACGTGCTGCCGCGCGCGATCAAGCAGTATGGCGGCGTTGATCCGGATGCGCTGCGCAAGGCGGCGCTGGACGTCGACCTCCCCGAAGGCGGCACCATGCTCGGCTTCGGCGTCAAATTCTTCGGCGAAGGCACGCCGATGGCGGGACAGAACGAGCGCTCGTTCCCGGTGGTCATCCAGTACGTCGACGACAAGTCGTATGTGGTGTGGCCGAAGAGCCAGGCGCAGCGCGAGGCCGTGCTGCCGCTGCCGGCCGGCACCACCTACAGCTATAAATAGGCGGTCCTGGAGCCTCGGTTCTGATCAGAACCGAGGCTCCAGCCTTTTGTTTGACGTGTTTTCTTCACGCGAACCGGTACCCACGTCGCTCGAAAACGCTTTGCCCGAAGAAAGGACCGTCGTGCTGGTGGTCGAAGGCCTGGTAA
>JAQGOD010000506.1 GCA_028293775.1 Gammaproteobacteria bacterium | reverse complement strand
GCACCGCATACTCAATCTTTCCTAAATCCACAAGTGTATTGCCCAGGTTGCCATGCGCCTCGGCCAAGTCCGGCTGCAGTTTAAGCGCTGTGCGAAAACTGGCGGCAGCCTCGGCCGGCTGGCCGACCTCCTGCAGGGCCAACCCAAGATTGTCGTGCGATTGGGCGAAATCAGGTTTGAGGACCAGGGCGCGGCGTTGGCTAGCGATCGCGCCGGCAAGATCCCCGTGATCGTGCAACGCATTGCCCAAGTAAAAGTGCGTCTCGGCGTCATTCGGCAACAGCTCGCAGGCGCGTCGCATCGCGCGCAGCGAATCCTTGCCTTGCAGCATCAGCGCGCCCGCATGCAGCTTCCAAAGCGATCCTAAGTTCGGGTAAAGCTCGAGAAGGGGACGAGTGCGTGTCTCCACTTGGGCATAGTTCCCGCCATTCATCAAGGCGGAGAGCGCGGCGAGGTCGAAATCCGACGGCGATGAAACGCTAGGCCGAGCCGAAGCGGTGCTTTGTTCCGCACAACACCGCTTGTATTTTTTCCCGCTACCGCACGGGCACGCATCATTTCTGCCGGGCTTCACACGCTTAGCTTAGCGCATGCGGAAAAGGCGGGCATGCTGCCCGCCTTCCGCTGGTTGCTCAGAATTTGTAGCCGATCCGAACTCCGAGGATCCGCGGCCGGAGCGGCACCTCGGATTTGATGAACTGCGCCGAGGAGGTGAATGTGCTGGCGTTGGAGTTGCCGAGGTTGGTGCCAAACGCCTCCGCGGTCCAACTGTCCTTGGCTACGCCCAACGAAGCATCATAGGTCGTATACCCGGGCTGGAAGTAGCGCAGCAGGGTGGTTGTCGGATTTCCAACAAAGTTCGTCGTACCGTTGTCAATCTGGTTGTACATGCCGCCCACGTGATTGGCCCCAGCCATGACAAAGGCCTTGTAATCGTTGAACGTCCAGTCGTAGCGGCCGCGCACGTTGTATTCCAGTTTCGGCGAAAACGCCGGGACACCGCCTTGCGGACCAAAGACAGCGTCCGCCGGCGCCAACACACCGGCTGGATTCACGATTTGCGTGATGCACTTGCCGAAAGTCACGCTGGCCGGGTTATTGGCAACCAGGCAAGGATTGTTGGACTGCTTGGCGTCGTTGTAGGAGGCGGACCCTTGCAAGGTCAGCCCTTGGGTCACGCGCGCCACGACCTGCAACTCCGCGCCATTGATACGGTAGTTGGCGCCATTGGTGACGAAGGTGGTGTTGCCGAGCTGGGAAGGGCTGAACAGGGGATCCTGTATCTCATTCCACAGCATGTGGTAGGCCGACAGGTTGACTTGCAGGCGATGATCCAAGAATTCGGATTTCACGCCGACCTCTTGATTGGTGAGCGAATCGGGCGCGTAGCCCGACGGCTTGAACAATTGCTTCACACCGTCCGGACCGGTGGCGACCAGACTCTTACCCGTCTCGCGGTTGAATCCGCCCGGGCGATAACCTTGAGAATACGTGTAGTAGAGCAGAATGTCTGGCGTGACATGCCAGGTGAGGTTGCCGCGGCTGCGAAAGCCGTTGTAGGTTTTTCGCAAACCGATCTTGTCGAGATTCTTACCGGCAGGGCAGGGATTGGGTACGTTGGCGCACGATGTGCTCGTGAAATACTCTGAGCCGGTCTCGAATTCGTCGTAGTGATACCAACGCGTGCCGCCGGTAATCGTGAGTACTTTCGGGATGATGTCAAAGTCGATGGAAGTGAACAGCGCGTCCTGTTTATAGCCGCGCTGCAGATCTTCGCCGAACGCCGTGGTGTCGCCGCGCTGGCCCGGGTGCGTGGCCGTGGAACCCGGTTGCGTCTCGACGTCGCCCACGCAGCCCGGACCGCCCGTCAAGGCCACCGCGAGATTGGCAGGATTGCACGCCGGGATCGACTTGTAGTTGAAGTTCATGTCGTCTTGGATCTGGAAATTCTCATAGAACGCACCGAACAGGGCGCGAATGCGCCAGTCGTAGGGCGTGCTGATGCGAATTTCGTGGGTCTGATGTGTATTGCGAGTCCAATCGTTCCAATCCGTCGCCGCGGTGTAGCAGCGCAGCGGGCCGGTCTTGACAACCGTCCCGGGTGCGCCCGTGCACTGGTAGTAGTCCCCGTAGGAACCCCGAGCATAGTTGGTATAGTCGCCCACTTGCTGCGTGGTGCGCACGAGATAGCCGCCGGTGTACACCGCATTCAAGAATCCGATCTTGCCGTTCAGGGTCCAGGACGTATTTTCGAATTTATCCTTGTCCCAGGCCGGGGTGAATGAAGTCACTTGCAGCGGCTGCAGCGCTTGCCCGTCCGATCCGATCGGATATTGCGCGAAGACGCCGTCGGCTTCCATGTTCTGATAGCTCTGCTGCACGAGCAGGCTCCAGTCATCGTTGAACTGGTAGAGGCCCGAGACGCGTATTCCGGTGTAGTCCACCGGGTTCTGGTTGTCCTTGGCGACCGTGAGATTGTTCGTAACCGGCAGCCCGAGCGGTACGCAGATAGTGGGTGGCAGGCCGGGTGCCGCTGAGCCGGGAGGCAGGCCGTTAGGGCACGCACCCGCGGTCGGATGCACCCCGAAGCGGAAAGAGCCGTTATCCGTGTTCTCGCGCGTGAAGGTGCTCGGCACGTTATCGATGTAGCCGCCGCGCCGATCGCTGTAGATCACAGCGCGCACGGCGAAATGGTCCGCAATGATCGGAAGATTGATCACGGCATTGAGCGCGCTGTTGGGATCGCCGCCCGCCGTCACGCTATAGGTTGCGTCGGCGCTGCCTTCGGTGACGTTGAGTTTCGGTTTGTTGGTGATGTAGCGGATCGCGCCCGCTTCCGCGCCGCCGCCAAACAGGGTCCCCTGCGGACCTTCGAGAACTTCGATGCGTTCCATGTCCACCGCAATGATGTCGAGGTTGCGGCCCGGGAACTGCACCGACTGATCATCCAAATACAGCGCGACGTTCGGGAATGAGGCGATCGAAGACTGCGACTGGTTGCCGGCAGATCCCGGGCTCAAACCGCGCATGAAGATATTGCCTTGGCCGGGGCCGTTGGTGGCGAAGGACACGTTCGGCAAATACCTAACTGCATCATCGAACGATTGAATGTTGAGCTCTTTCAGCTGAATATCGGAAAGCGTTTGAATCGTGATGGGCACGTTCTGCGCGTTTTCCGAGCGGCGTTGCGCCGTCACCGTGACTTCTTGAATTGCCTCGCTATTGACGTCGGTATCGGCGGCCGCTGCCACGCTCGATATGCCTGTGGCCGCGCAGCTGCTCAAAATCGCGGCAATTGCGTACGACAACTTTGGATTTGAATTCATATTCATCCCTTCCTTTCCGTTATTAAGAAACGCTCGGACAGTCGTCATTTTTATTATTCGGCCTCGAGAATAGCATCGAGCGAGGGCAGGGTAAGGATAATTTGTTGCAGTAATGCTTCAGGGGCTATGCTGAAATTGGATTCAGCAATGCCAAAACCGCATGAGTCGCTATTTGCGCATTCAACCCTGCATCAGGCGAGCTGCGCGTTTTTGCGCTGCGATATTGGATCAGCGGGGCCCCGCTGTTGAATCCCGATTCACCCGCAGTTGTTGCGGGGCATCCACAACTATGGGCTGCATGAAATAACACTTTTAGATCACCCCAACGGCCGATTGGCCATTTCCAGATGAAGCGGGGTGGTATCTGAGCAGGGATTGGCCAATGCGACTGCCTCATTTAATTCGACGCCGAGCCCCGGCGCAGTCGGCGGAATCACGTAGCCTTCCTCCCAGCGAATGGGATTGATGAGGATCTTGGCATGGAAGCCGCCCCACTCCTGAATACCCTCCAAGATCAAGAAATTAGGCGAACATGTGGCGATCTGAATATTCGCGGCGCCGACCACGGGGCCGCAGTACAAGTGAGGTGCAATTTGCGCGTAGTGGACCTCCGCAAGCGCCGCGATTTTCTTAGCCTCGAGCAGGCCGCCGACCCGGCCGAGATTGATCTGCAGGATGTTCGCAGCTCCCGCCGCCAGCACGCGGGCAAATTCGTACTTCGTGGTCAGCCTCTCTCCGGTCGCGATCGGGATGCGCGTGCCCCGTGCCACGAGCGCCATCTGTTCCGGCATTTCGGGGGGCACCGGCTCTTCGAACCAAAGAGGATCGTAGGGTTCAAGCAGCCTGGCAAGTCGCAGCGCACCGGAGGTGGTGAATTGTCCGTGCGTGCC
>JAQGOD010000492.1 GCA_028293775.1 Gammaproteobacteria bacterium | reverse complement strand
TCTTCCGATCTGCGATGAGAATCAAGCGTGAGGCGGGTCCGTCTCGCAGCTGATCCACCAGCAACTGTTGCGCCGGCGTGGGATGAGCCGGCAAGAATGCGGACAAATCCGTGATGTAGTGGGCGCGCGCCACGACGATCGCGGCGAGCCCGATACAGCCGAGCCAGACGATGAGTACGCGCGCTCGGCTTGCGGTCATGGCGCAGCAGGGCGCAGTGTCATCAGCGAACGATCACCATCGGGTTGGCGAATTTCGACTTTCAACAACTGGTCACGCATGGCATCGATGCGCACCTGCGCAACCGAGTTCTTGACCTTGGAATCGAGCGGTACCAGCGTCAGGGTCCAACGTGCAAGATTTCCGCTGAATTCCAAACGGAATAATTTCTCCAGGGCGCTCCGATCGCCTGCCAAGGTGGCGCGAATACTCTCGACGAAAGGCAGCACCTGCGGATAGGCATGCAGATCCATGACGCGGCGGCTATTGCCGCGCTCCACCGTCAAGGTCCCGCCGCTCAAGATCAAGTTTTCTGCGTGCGGTTTGAGCGTACGCTTTTCGAGCCGGTCGGGTGCCTCATACCGCAATTCGCCCGAGGACTCGACCGGATGGCTCAAGACGTGCAGAAAATGCTGCTCGACGAATTCGACGCGGCCATGTCGGCGCATCGCGAGCAGGCCCATGACCTCGTCGAGATCATTGAAGGACGGCGCTGGAGCGGACGAGGATGCGGGGCGTGCCGCTATGAGTCCCACTGCCACTATCATCGTCAAGAACAGCGTGCGCAGCATTAGTTGCTCCGAATTTCCGGCGGCCGGTGCCAGAAATCGAAAAAGTTGAACCAGTTGTAAGGGTCGGTGCGGCAGTGGGTCTCGAGCACCGCAGCATAACGCTCCAATGCTGCGCGTACCGCGAGATCGCGGCTTCCCACCGCCATGGCGGAAAAGTCGGCGACGCGTTCGAATACGACGTGGTAGTTGTTCTTGCCCCGATAGAGGCCGACCATGAAAAACACCGGACAGCGCAGGATGGCGGCCGCGCGCATCGGCCCCGTGGGCAAATAAGCCGGCTTTCCTAGAAAACTGACCGGCTGGGTGGGTTCCGTGCCCAAGGTGCGATCAGCGAGGACGCCGACGCAGCCGCCGCGGTCCAGGCGTTCGGCGATGTTGATCATGGCATCGATCTGGCCAAGCGCGACGATATCCGGAACGGTTTGCGGATTGATGGCCGCGAGGATGGCGCTGATTTTGCGCGCATTCTCCTCGTACATGGCCATTGAAACGCGCAACCCGCTTTGGCGCTGACTGAGAGAATGCATGACCGCGAAGCTGCCCATGTGGGCGCCCAGCAACAGCGCACCCCGGCCCTGGCTGACCTGAGCCAGCACCATGGCCTCGCCTTCCAAAGAGATGTTGAATTTCTCGAACTGCTCATTCATGAGAAAGACACGGTCGTGAATGGTGGTCGCGAAGCTCAAAATTTGCAGAAACCGGTCACGGGCTGTGGGTTCCCTGCTCAAGGCGAGCCGCAAGTACGCGCGCGAGTGGCGCCGGGCGCCGGGACCGAACAAAAAGAAGTAGATGGCGATGCCGTATAGAATGCTGCGGCTCAAGGTCCGTCCGAAGCGGATCGACAGAAATGCCATGAGCTTGAGCAGCCACAGGCTGCCGCGCTCGCGATGTCTGACCCACTCCGCCGCTTTTGCGTGATTAAGACTCATGCAGGGAGCCGCTTGCCACCTTGCGATTCTCGACTCGGATCGTGAAGTGAATCAAGCCCGCCGCACCCGTATCGTGTTCCAGGAGCAGGGTATCGAGCGGGCGCACGGCGTCGAAAAATTTCGCGGACCCGATGTGCCAACGCTGCAGATCAATGCCTCGAGCCAGTTCGATGGCCTTGAGCATTTCGTCGAGCAACAGGGCGCCGGGCAGTACCGGAAAAGCGGGGAAATGCCCCGCGAAGGCAGGATGGTCTGCGGCGATTGCAATCGCGCTATGCATTTTCATGGCGAGTCGTCGGCCCGCAATCGGCTTTCCGCGAAACCCTGCAGTGCCTCATGAGGCAGCTTACCCGTCGCATTGCGCGGCAGTTCCTGCACCATGAGCAACGGCCGCGGCAGAAACACCGGATCGATCCTTTGCCGCAGATGCTCGATGAGCGTGGCCACGCTCATGCCCGGCGCGACCACTACCGCGCCCAAGCGGTCGACGCCGGTAGATCCGCTCGGGCTTTCGCGCAGGAAAAACGCACCATCCTGGACTCCCGGAATGGCGTTGAGCTGAGCATTCAAATAACCGAAGGAGCTGCGCTTGCCGGCCACGTTGACCAGATCGGCCATGCGACCGTGCAGTAAAAACTCTTCCTCGCCCGTGATCTCGATCACATCGCACATCGGCGTCAACTGCTCGATGTGGCCGCCTTGCGCGAAGACCTGATCGTTCGAAATGCTCAGACGAACACCGGGCCACAGCCGCCATGCGTGGGCATGAGCTGTGCGGCGCATGGCTATCTGACCCGTCTCGGTCGAGCCGTAGATTTCCAGCAGCGGCGCGCCGTACTTTTCTTCCACTTCGCGGGCCAGCGCTTGGCTCAACGCAGCGGTGGCGGAGACCACCAGGTCTAAGGGCGGGAATTCGACCTCGGAACCCAGGAGCGTGCGCAAGTGAATGGGCGTGGTCACCAGGATTCGAGGCCGGGGAACCGCTTTGACGGCGGCCGCGACGTCGGCTGGATAGAACGGCCGCTCGGCACAAAAAGCATTGCCGCTCAAGAGCGCCAGCAGCACGGTCGATTCGAATCCGTACATGTGCTGTCCGGGCACGGTGCCGACTATCGCGAGGCTCTTGCCTTCCGCTACGCCTAAGCGCGGCGCGCCGCTTTGAATACAGCGCGCCAGCAGCCCCCAGGTTTTTTGAAATGGCATGGGTACGCCGGTCGAACCCGATGTAAATACGATGGCTGCGAGCTGGCCAGCCGCGATGGCGGGAATGCGAAAGCACTCCTCCGGCTCGGAGGAAACGGCGGTGGGCAAATCGG
>JAQGOD010000477.1 GCA_028293775.1 Gammaproteobacteria bacterium | reverse complement strand
GCCGCCGACATCGGCGGCGCCTTCGATTTGAAAGGCGCTGCTCGCTACGCCCCAGACAAAGTTTTTGGGGAAGCGGCTGCTCAGTGCGGCGAGCGTTACATCACTCATGGGCAGCGCCGACGCGCGGGGTCTCGGAAGCTTCGCGCCGCGACGGGCGCGCTTTCTCGAGATCCGCTGCGCGCGCGCTCAGGCTCTTGCCCGTCGACTCGCGCACGACCAGTTCCACGGCGGGGGCCACCATGCGCGGCCGGCGCCCGGCGATCAGATCGAGAACGGCCCGCGCCGAGAGTTCGCCGAGTTCTCCGATCGATTGGCGCACGCTGGTGAGCGGCGGCAAGCGGTAGGTCGAGGACGGCAAATCGTCGAAGCCGATGACCGACACATCATGCGGCACCGAGAGTCCTCTGCGGTACAGCCCGAGGCAGGCGCCATAAGCGGTTTGGTCGTTGACGCAAAATAGCGCCGTGAACTTCGATTTCGCCTCGAGCAATTGCAGCGTCGCGCGCACACCGCCTTCCTCGTGCCAATCGCCCACGACGACGAGCTTGGGGTCGAACTCGACGCCGCTGTCGGTCAGCGCCTGCTTGTAGCCGCGCAGGCGCTCGATGGCGTCCGGATGATTCTCGGAACCGTTGATGAAGGCAATGTGCCGATGTCCTAGGCCCACCAGGTGCCGTATCGCCAGCATCGAGCCCTGGGCATCATCGACTTGCAGACTGAACAGGCGCGAGGCGCGCACGTTGCGCCCGGTAATGACGATGGGCACGCTTTTGGCGTAGCTCTTGAGCTTCGCATCGCTCAAACGCCCGGCAAAGACGATGACGCCATCCACGCCCCGCGCAATGAGTTCCTGCACGCAGCGGTCCTCGTCCTCGACGCGCCAGTTGCCGCTCATGATGAGGGGAGCGTAGCCGCGTTGTCTCAAACCCGCTTCGATCCCGCGCAAGCCCTCGCCGTAAAAAGGACTGTCGATGGCTTGCGCGACCACCCCGATGGTGGAGGTCTTCCCCAGGGCCAGGCCGCGCGCCGCCGCATTGGGCCTGAAGTCGAACTTGACGATGGCCGCTTCGACCGCACGCTTCAAGCCGTCGCTGACATTGACCGTTTCATTGATGATGCGCGACACGGTACTGGCCGATACGCCCGCTTCACGGGCCACCATGCGCAACGTGGCAGACTGCCCCGGACGCGGGCCGCTTTTGCCGGGAGTGGGAGCGGGAAACTTCCGCTTCATCGTAGGACCTGTGAGCGCAACGGCCGGACCAGCATGCCTTCCAACTCCTCGAGCGACTTACCGCGGGTTTCGGGCGCGAGCGCGGTGAGGAACACGAATCCGGCCGCCGCCACCAAGCCGTAGGCTAGAAAAGTGCCGGCGGGTCCAAAGGCAGCGAGTTCCGCGGGAAACACCAGTGTGATGCTGGCGCTCACCAACGAGTTCCAAAAGCCCACGACGGAAATCGCCGCGGCCCGTTGTTCGTTGGGAAAAATCTCCGATAGCAGCACCCACATCACCGGACCCAATGAGATGGCGAAACAGGCTACGTAAGCGATGATGGCGACGAGCACGATGCGCTCGTGGCCGAAAGGCGCGCCCGCGGCTGACCCGTGGCCCGCATAGAAGGCCCAGCTGATGGCGAGCAGCGATACGGCCATGCCCGCCACCCCCACGCAGAGCAGCGGTCTTCGTCCCGCGCGATCGATCAGCCAGATGGCCACGAAGGTCATGGCGACGTTCACGAGGCCCACCAGCACCGACTGCGCGAACGAGCCGGACAAGCCGCCGCCCGCTTGCGCGAAAATCGTCGGCAAGTAATAGAAGATCGCATTGATGCCGGTGGCCTGCTGGAAGAATGCAATGCCGAAGCCGAACAGCAGCATGCGCTTGAACCTACCGTTGAAAAGCTCGCGCCAGCCGGCGCGCCGCGCATTGTCGGACAAATTGGCTTGGATCAGGTTCAATTCACCTTGAGCAGCATTCTGGCCGTGCACCGATTCGAGCACCGAGCGCGCATCGGCGCTGCGCCCTTTGCCGATGAGCCATCGCGGGCTCTCGGGCACGAAAAACAGCAGCAGGAAATACAGCGCGGCGGGGATGCTCTGCACTCCCAGCATCCAGCGCCAGCTCTCGGCGCCCAGGGACAAGAGAAAATAGTTGGAAAAGAACGATACCGAGATGCCGATGACTATCATCAGTTGATTTACCGAGACCAAGCTGCCGCGCCGTTGCGCGGGGGCGATCTCGGCAATGTACACCGGGGCGATGAGAATGGCGGCGCCGACGCTCAAGCCGCCGGCGATGCGCGCGGCAACGAACAAGGGAAAGCTCGTGGCGAGCGCGGCGGTGAGCGATGAGGCGAGGAACAACACTGCGGTCAGCAGCAACACGGTTTTGCGCCCCCAGCGGTCGCTCAGATAACCCGCGCTCAAGTTCCCCGCCATGGCCCCCCAGCCCAAGCTGCTCACGGCCCAGCCCAGCTTGAGCGTGCCCGCGGCAGAGCCTAAATCGAAGTAGTCGCGGATGAAGGGCACGGCGCCCGAGATCACCGTCGCATCGAAGCCCACCAAAAATCCGCCCATGGCGACGGTGAGGGCGATGCCGAACAATTTTAGTGGGTTACCCGTCACCGCTGCGCCTTCGGCTTTCGTAAGTATGCGTTCAAATTTAACATCGCCGTGTGACGGTGCGGTGTGCCCCGACCGTTCCGACGAACTCGCCAGACGCGCCACTCCGCGACTCATATATCTCCCACTCCGCGAGTCTTCAGGCCCGCTCCTGCAACCGGTTTCAAGAATGCTGCTTGTTGAGGCCGCCTACTGTCAAGCATGTTTGCCATCATTTTCATTAAACATTGCAAATTACGGGTAGCGGCCTCTTGCAATTTACAAAAACCGTGGGCAGTATAAACCTGCAACCGGTTTCAGAAACCGGTCGCAAAAGAAACGACGCGCTGACGTCGGCAAGCAGAAAACGGTGTTTTCCCGGGACGCCGGGAAGGGGAGAGTAAATTGAAGAAGTCGAGCCTTGCGCACGCCCGCATACAGGCGCGTCAGTCATTACCGCAGTTTTCGATGAAGCCCCTCGCAGTGCTGATTGCGATGTATTGTTCGGGCGCTGTCGCGGCTGGCGCCACCGATGCCGCCCCGAACGATGCCGCGACCAGCGATGGGTCGCCTGATGCAATCGCCCTGCAGGAAATCGTCGTCACGGGATTGCGCGAGTCGTTGATCACGTCCGAGACGATCAAACGCGATTCGCCGGGCGTGGTCGACGCCATCACCGCCGAGGACATCGGCAAGTTTCCCGACACCAACCTGGCCGAGTCCATCCAGCGCATACCGGGCGTCACCATCGACCGCATGAACAATGAAGGCTCGCGCGTGACCGTGCGCGGTTTCGGCCCCGAGTTCAACATGGTGCTGCTCAACGGCCGCTCGATGCCGGGCAGCGTCAGCCCTGGCCAGAATGCGACGCGTTCCTTCGACTTCGAGAATGTTTCCTCGGACGGCATTTCCGGCATCACGGTGTACAAGACCGGCCGCGCCGATGTGCCGAGCGGCGGCATCGGTGCGACCATCAACATCATTACCGCGCGCCCCTGCGACTACAACACTATGCGCGCGGCCTTCCAGGCCAAGGCCAGCGACGATACCTCGAGCAAGGTGGGCGCCAAAGTCACACCGGAATTCTCCGGTTTGTTCAGCGATAC
>JAQGOD010000050.1 GCA_028293775.1 Gammaproteobacteria bacterium | reverse complement strand
TTTTTTTGCTGCCGAGCCGCTACTGCGAGACGGAACTCTTGTCGGCGACCGCGTGGAACCTGTTTGGCGGCATTACGCCGGGCTGGTGCAGAGTGCAGGCAATCTGCGACTTCGTGAATACGCATATCAAGTTTGACTACCAGTGCGCGCGTTCCTCCAAGACTGCCTGGGAGACATTCAATGAGCGCACCGGCGTGTGCCGGGACTATGCCCACTTGGCACTCACCCTGTGCCGCTGCCTGAATATTCCCGCTCGCTACTGCACGGGTTATCTCGGTGACATCGGTGTACCGGTGGTAGGGGTGATGGATTTCTCCGGATGGTTCGAGGCCTATATCGGAGGCGCATGGCACGTTTTTGACCCGCGAAATAACCGGCGGCGCATTGGCAGAGTGCTGATCGCGCGCGGCCGCGACGCCGCCGATGTAGCCATCAGCATGACTTTTGGCCCCAACACCTTGGCGTCGTTCAAGGTGTGGACGGACGAGGTTTAAGGCAACCGCATCCCAATTCATCTAGAATTGCGCCTAATCCGGTTGAACGTTGGAGGCGACATGTTTGAAAAGGCCAGGTGTGGTGTGCTCGCGGCCTTTTTGGCGAGTACTGCCGGCATTGTTCTGGCTTCCCATGCCGTTCAAGGCGCAGCGCTCAAGGGAGATCCCGCCGCAGCGTCTACGCAGGGCGTGGCCGCCGGCTTTTCACACATCAAGTCCCTCGGCGGGATCGAGGAATATCGGCTCGACAGCAATGGCTTGACGGTATTGCTGGTCGCCGACCATTCTGCACCGGTGGTCACGTTCCAAGTGACTTATCAAGTCGGGTCGCGAAATGAAGTGACCGGCACGACGGGTGCCACGCATATTCTGGAACACATGATGTTCAAGGGCAGCGAGGGCTTCAATGATCCGAAGGGCAACAGCATCAAGCAGCTGCTCGAGCGGGTCGGCGGGCAGTTCAACGCCAACACCTCTTACGATCGCACCAACTACTTCGCCACCATCGGACGCGACAACCTCGAGAGCTATATCGCGGTCGAGGCCGACCGCATGCGCCATCTGTGGCTGCGTGAGTCCGATCGGCAAGCCGAAATGACCGTGGTGCGCAACGAATACGAACGCGGCAAAAATGATCCGGAAAGCGTCCTCATGGAAGAGGTGAGCGCCGCCGCTTACGTCGCCTTGCCGTACCATCACCCGACGATTGGCTGGAAGAGCGACATCGAACATGTCCCCATCGCCAAACTGCGCGAATTCTATGACACCTTTTACTGGCCCAACAATGCGACCCTCACGGTGGTGGGCGATTTCGAGACTGCGCCGGTATTGGCGTTGATCAAGAAATACTACGGCGTGTATTCCCATTCCCCGGCACCTATTCCTACTATCTATACCGAGGAGCCGCCGCAAAGCGGCGAGCGGCGCGTCATGGTCAAGCGCCCGGGCGAACTGGGCACAGTTATCGTCGCGCACAAGGTGCCGACGGGCAGGGACGCCGACCAGCCCGCCCTCGAGATGCTCAATGCCATTTTGAGCGCGGGCAAGAATACGCGGTTGTACCGCGCCCTGGTGGATCAGGGACTGGCATTGACCGCGGGCGCCAGCACCGACCTGCATCGGGACCTGTCATTGCACGTTCTTTATGCGGCGCTGACGCCGGGCACCAACCATGATGAAGTGGAAAAAGCGCTGTGGGCGGAAATCAACAAGATTAAAACCGCCGGCGTCACTGCGGCCGAAGTGGCGACCGTGAAGCAGCAATACATCGCCGAGGACGCCTACAAGCGTGACGGGACCGCCGCGGTTGCCAGCGAAATGAGCGAATGGATCGGGATTGGCGATTGGACGCTGTATGTAACATTTCCGCAGAAGGTGCAGCAAGTCACCGCCGCCGATGTGCAACGCGTCGCCAAGCAATATTTCGGTGCGGATCAGAGCACCACCGGCTGGTTCGTACCGGTCGCCCCGAAACCGGAGAAGGGCTCGTGATTCGCGTTTGCATGATGGCACTCTTGATGATCGGCAATGCCGCGGCGGCCGTTGCCGCGGCGGCCACCATGGCGGATCAGGCGCAGCGCGCGAACATCAACGGCATCGATGTGATCACCTATCACAGCAATGTGAAGGATGTGGTCGTCATCTTGGGTGTTTTGCCTGCCGGAGATGCAATGGCGGGGCCGGGCAATATTGCGATTCCGACGCTTTCCGGAATGATGCTCGACCGGGGCACCAAGGCGCTCGATAAATTTACGATCGCCGAAAAATTGGACAATGTCGGGGCGGAAATCGGCTTCAGCGTGGGCGTGCAGTCCCTCGAGGTCCAAGCAAAGTGCTTTAAGAAGGATCTGCCTTTGATCATCGAGACTATCGCTGCCGAGCTGCGCACGCCGGCGCTACAGGTGTCGGAATTTAACAAGGCGAAGCAACAGTTCATTGGGGAGCTGGCAGCCTCCGCACAGGACACGGGTGCGCGTGCGGCGGAGGCTTTCAATCGCGCCGTATTTCCCCCCGGCCATCCCAATCATCCCCATACACTGAACGAATACACGGCCGCAGCGCGCGTCGCAAGCATCGAGGAAATTAGAAGCTTTCAAAGTAAATACTACGGTCCGGCGCATATGACGCTGGTGATCGTGGGCGATGTCTCCGACGCTGAGAGCCAAGCCGAAATAGCAAAGGCCTTCGCCGGGTGGAGCGGCGGCCAAGACTATATCCGTCCCGCGAAACCCGCCGCGACGTCCGCCACAGCCGAGATCACCGTGCCGCTCGCCGATAAACCGAGCGTATCGATGATGCTCGGGCAAGCGACGGGGCTTCGCTACGCCGACCCGGATGGGCTGGCGTTGCATCTGGGCACGGCGATTCTCGGGCGCGGCTTCACCGGCAGATTGATGGGAACGGTGCGCGACAAGGAAGGCCTGACCTACAACATCGGCGCCACCGTGCGCGATGACACTATCGTTGACGGTGCTTGGGAGATTTCCGCCAGCTTCGCACCCAGCCTATTGTCCAAGGGGGTCGAATCGACTCGCCGCGAACTGTCCCAGTGGTGGCAGGACGGGGTCACCGAGCAGGAGCTGGTGGTGCGCAAGCAGGGGTTGATCGGCAGCTATTCCGTTGGATTATCGACGACCTTGGGATTGGCGCAGACCATACTGGTGAACACGCAACGCGGTTACGATTTGAACTGGCTCGACGATTATCCCAAGGCGCTGAAGGCGCTGACTCGCGACCAAGTCAACGCCGCCATCAAAAATCACCTCAATCCAAGCACCATGGTCTTGGCGGAGGCGGGCAGCGTTCAGGCATTGCCTAAGTAGTCTTTCTTGCCAACCTCGAGTCCCGCCTGCCTCAAGATGTCGTAGGCCGTGGTGACATGAAAGAAAAGATTCGGCAGCACATGATTGAGCAGATAGGGCATGCCTTGCATGCTCTTGCTGGAGGTACGAGTCTGCCAGGTGATGGTTCGGTCTTCGGATCCTTCAAACTGTTGCGGCGCTAAGGACTCTAGGTAGGCCACCGTCTTGCGCGTATTGGCGATCAATTCCGGCAGTGTCTTATCCCGGCCGTCGAACGTCGGCACCGCAGCCCCGGCGAGCCGTGCGGCTCCGCCGCCGGCGATGTCGTTCGCGATAAAGATCTGCATGCTCAAGGGCAGCATGTCGGGAAAAAGCCGTGTGTTGAGCAGCACCGCGGGGTCTATTTTGCGCACCGCCGCGTGTGCGGCCCCTTTTTCAAGAATTGCGGCAAGGTTGGTCAACGCCCGGCCGGCGGGGAGAACGGTTGCCTGATGCATCGTTAGGGTCATGGTCATGCCGCCTTGTTGGTCGCCGCGAGTTGCCGCAGAACGTACTGCAGAATTCCGCCGTGTTGGTAATAGTCGAGTTCTTTCGGTGTGTCGATGCGCAGCCGCGCTTCGAACTCGATGACCTTGCCGTCATCGGATTTGGCATTGACGATGACGAATTTCGCTGCGCCCCGATTCAGTCCGAGGATGGAAAAAGCCTCCCTTCCCGTCAATCCTAAGCTCTGCGCGCTTTGTCCTTCCTTGTATTGCAACGGTAATACACCCATACCGATCAAATTCGAACGGTGAATGCGTTCAAAGCTCTCGGCGATCACCGCCTTGACGCCCAGCAGCATCGTGCCCTTGGCGGCCCAATCGCGCGAACTGCCGGTGCCGTATTCCTTGCCGGCGAGTATCACCAACGCTGTGTTGGTTGCCTTGTACTTGACGGACGCGTCGAAGATTGACAGCTGCTCGCCGCTCGGAATGTGCACTGTCACGCCGCCTTCCGTACCCGGCAGCAGCAAATTGCGCAGCCGTATATTGGCGAAGGTGCCGCGCATCATCACCTCGTGATTGCCGCGCCTCGCGCCATAGGAGTTGAAATCCGCGGGCAGCACGCCCTGCGCCATCAGGTATGTGGCGGCCGGGCTTGATTTGGAAATATTCCCGGCAGGGGAGATATGATCGGTCGTGACTGAATCGCCCAGCACGGCAAGCGCGCGTGCGCCTTGAATGTCGAGCAGCGGCGCCGGCGTCATGGTCATGCCGTCGAAATACGGCGGATTCTTGACATAGGTGGATTTCCCGTCCCATGAATAAATTTTTCCCGCCGGCGTCTTGATCGCGGCCCAATTGGCATCGCCCAAGAAAACGTTGGCATAACCCTTCTTGAACATGGCGGAGTCGACCGAAGAGGCGACGGCAGCTGCGACATCCTGCGCGCTGGGCCAAATATCCTTGAGGTACACCGGCTCGCCGTTTTTACCGGTACCGAGCGCTTCCGTGGTGATATCGATGTTGAGGCTGCCGGCGAGGGCGTAGGCGACCACCAAGGGCGGAGAGGCCAAAAAATTCATTTTGATTTCCGGATGCACGCGACCCTCAAAGTTACGATTGCCCGACAGCACGGAGCAGGCAACCACATCGGCACTCCGTACCGCCTCGGATATCTCGGGCTTCAAGGGACCGGAGTTGCCGATGCACGTGGTGCAGCCGTATCCCACGGTATAAAATCCAAGCTGTTCCAGCTCGTGCAACAACCCTGCCTTGGTCAAATAATCCGTGACAACGCGCGAGCCGGGCGCCAGGGACGTCTTCACCCATGGCTTCGACGCGAGTCCTCGCTTCAGGGCGTTGCGCGCGAGCAGGCCTGCGGCAACGAGTACCGCGGGATTCGAGGTGTTCGTGCAACTGGTAATGGCGGCAATCAGTACTGCGCCGTCCTTTACCTCGAAGCTCTGCGCCGCGACTTTGGCCATCACGCTGCCAGTGGCTTGCGGATACTTCTGCGTGCGTTCCTCTGCCATCTTCTTAACGCTGCTCTGATACACGGCTTTTGCCTTTCGCAAAGGCACCCGGTCTTGCGGACGCTTAGGCCCGGCGAGCGACGGTTCGACGCTGGAAAGATCCAACTCCACGACATCGGTATAGTCGGCGGCCGGTGCACCATCGATTCGCCACAAGCCCTGCACTTTCGCGTAGGCCTCTACCAAGGCAATTTGTTCCGCCGGCCGACCCGTGAGTTCGAGATAGCGAATAGTTTCCTCGTCGATCGGAAAAATCGCGCAGGTGGACCCGAATTCGGGCGACATGTTGGCGATGGTGGCCCGATCGGCGAGAGGCAGCCCTTTGAGCCCATCGCCGAAGAATTCGACGAACTTGTCGACCACCCCCTTCTTGCGCAAAATTTCGGTCACCGTGAGCACCAGGTCGGTGGCGGTGGTACCGGGCGGCAGCGCGCCGCTCAACTTGAAACCGATCACCTGAGGAATCAACATGGTAACCGGCTGACCTAGCATCGCCGCTTCGGCTTCTATTCCGCCGACTCCCCAGCCCAACACTCCTAGGCCGTTGACCATGGTGGTGTGCGAATCCGTCCCCACCAGGGTGTCCGGATAGGCGACCTTTTTGCCGCTCGCTTCGTCGGAGAAGATCACTCTGGCCAGCCGCTCGATGTTTACTTGGTGCACGATGCCTGTGTTCGGCGGCACCACTTTGAAATTGCTGAATGCGGTTTGTCCCCATCGAAGAAACATGTAGCGTTCGCCGTTGCGCTGGAATTCGATCTCATTGTTACGCTGCAGCGAATCGGACGCGCCATATTCGTCGACTTGCACGGAGTGATCGATGACGAGCTCCGCCGGTGCGAGCGGGTTGACCTTTTGCGGGTCGCCTCCGAGCTTGACGATGGCCTCGCGCATGGCGGCCAGATCGACGATACAAGGCACTCCGGTGAAATCCTGCATGATGACGCGGGCAGGAGTGAAGGCAATCTCGTAGTTGGGCAGCGCCTTGGGATCCCACTTCAGCAGTGCTTCGATGTCGTTCTTCG
Source organism: Gammaproteobacteria bacterium (assembly GCA_028293775.1). Next base: position 439 of record JAQGOD010000050.1, on the reverse strand, counting down.
AAACGTTGACTCCGTCTTCGAATCGCAGCAGATTTTCAAGCAGTACTTTTAGCGAAAAGGGCAGGCGTTCCACGTTGAGCGACTTCAGTGCCGCGAGACTTAAGATCTCATATTGCTGCGACCCCACCTTGAGCGTCGTCCGTGCATTGAAGCTGTCCGTCATGACCCCTCCGCGAGAAAAAGAGAATTATAAGTGATTCTGCGCGTGCCGGGTGCGAGCTCGGAGTTGTAGCGCCGTGCGATGATGCCGCCGCCCAAGCAAAGGTCGCCCCGATAGAACACGGCATACTGGCCGGGGGTAACGGCGCGCGCCGGCCGATTCAAAGTCACGCGATACTCTGCAACGCCGTTTGCGCGTATCGAGCATTCCAAATCGCTCTGCCGATATCGTGTCTTGACCGCGCATTCCATCGTTGCATCGCTTGCATCGCTTGCATCG
>JAQGOD010000463.1 GCA_028293775.1 Gammaproteobacteria bacterium | reverse complement strand
TCGCCAATAAAGCAAAACCCGCCGAATGCGGTAAAAATTACTCTTTAATGGACGGCCGCGCCGGTTTTGCCACGTAGCGGAATTGAATCTCGCCAATCGTGAGGATATCCCCATCGTTCAAGACCTGCCGCGAAACCTTGCGGCCGTTCAAAATCACCCCGTTGGTGCTGTTGAGATCCTCGATAATCGCTTCACGCGTACCGGCAAGAATCAGCGCATGGTGGCGACTCACCGACGTTGAGTCGATGTGCAGCTCGCAACCCGGCGCGCGGCCGATGCGGGTGCGGCGCCCCAAAGCGTGGCTGATGCTTCTATCGCCATCGATTCGAACCAGCTCTGGCGACCAGTCCGCCGGCGCCGCTACTGATCCAAGCCTCTCCATGCTCGTTTGGATTCGACCCAAGACATTGGCGTTGTTGCTCTCGCTGCGCTCGAGCCTGCGGATCAGGAACTCTCGTTCCTCGAGTTGGCCGCGAGTCCGCTCCAGCGCCGCCTTCAGCGCGTCTCCTTCCTTGGTCAACGCCTCGATGACGAGGCTTTTCACCCCGATTTCATCCCGCAGGCGTCTCACATCACCTTCGATTGATTCGATTGGCCGCCGCGCCTCTTGCAAGTGCGCCATGAGCACAGTCATTTCCTCGTCGCGCGTGGCGGACTCTGCCTCCAGTTCGGCCAATTTGTCGGCGTGCTCGGTGTGAAGGACCGCAATGCGCTGCGCCCCGGCCGAGACAGCCGTTTGGGCTTCGGCCAGTGCTTTATCGCGGGCCGCTAAATCCCCGGTCACGCGAGCCGCCTCAGCCTCTGCCGCCGAAAGTTTTGCGCTCCAATCGGCGCGCTGCCGTTCCGCTTGCTCGACGTCTTGAGCTTGATGCGCCGCGGCGCTCGACTGCGCCGCTGCTGCGCTTTGCAATTCTTCGATGGAGGCTTTCTGGGCAGCAACCGTGGCTTCCAGGGCCGCGACCTGGGCTTGAACCCGATTGCGCTCCGCAATCAGAGCCGCAGCGTTAGCATCGGCGGCGCCTGCTTTCGCATCCAAGTCGCGAAACAGATTCTGCTCAAAACCGCGCCGCCAATCGCGAGTTCGCAGCACTTCCAGATAGGAGGTGTTTTGGGTCGTTGCCTGCGCCAGATCAAAGCGCGCGGTGCTGATTTCGGATTCTTTGCGCGTAAGCTGCACGCTTAAGGTGCTGATCTTCTGTTGGCTGGCCTTCAGTTCCGCCGATACAGTGCTCAGCTGTACCCGCACAGAGTCCAGTTCCTTTTCCAACTGAGTGCTGTTGAGGGCGCGCGCCTCCAAAGCGGGCACCATCTTCGCGTGCTCAGCTTGCAGCGCAGAGAGCTGTCCATCACGCTCGCCCAACGAGTGAAGCACTTGAACAATCGTGGCATCGCGGGAGGCCACGGATTCGCGCAATGTGCGCGCCTCTGATTGGTAGTGCTCGGCATCGCGTGCGGCCTGCTCCGCGCGGTTCCGGGCCGCCTCGCTCGAGGCGACTTTTTCCGTGAGAGTTCCTTCCACTTCCCGGGAGCGGCTGCGCTCAGATTCCAGCGCGGTACGTACCGACGCCAGATCCTTTTCCAGCGCGTTCGCGCGAGCGTTAGCGGCCGCCTCGGCCTCACGGGCGCGTTCGTAGGTGCGGGTCAACCTTTCGTAGTCGGCATGTTGCCGTTCAATACGGGCTTCCACGGAGCGCACGCTTTCGGCCAGCGATGGCAGATCCAAGGACGAGAGGCGAGCGAAATCGCTGAGACTATTGGCGCTTGAAGATGGGCTCGGCGGGGTGCCGCCCAGCGCGGTGACGCCCAGCTCGGCGGTGTGATCCATCGGGACCGCATCGTCCATCACATCGGGATCCAAGTACACGCCCTGAAGAATAGGCAGCTTGTCGGTTCGATCGAGATCGCTCTCTGGGGATTGATTTTGTTCCACGGCCATATGTCGCTTACCCTGCCCGGCTGTTCGGCAAGCCAAACGCCGACGCCCGTAGCTTTTGGATTTCATCGCGCACCCGCGCGGCCTGTTCGAATTCGAGATTCCGAGCCAGCCGCGTCATTTCGGCCTCCAGCTTTTTAATACGCTTCACGGCCTGCTCAGGGGCCAACATCGCCACATCATCGCCCGCGGCGCCGCGCCCGCCTTGTACATCACGAGCGCCTTCCATCACATCGGCAACCGCTTTGACGATGCTGCGGGGGGTGATGCCGTGCTCGGAATTGAATTGGATCTGCTTGTTTCGGCGCCGATCCGTTTCCGCAATGGCACGTTCGATCGATCCGGTGCGCACATCGGCATACAGGATTGCCTTGCCTTGCAAGTTGCGCGCCGCCCGGCCGATGGTCTGAATCAAGGACCCCTCCGAGCGCAGAAAACCCTCTTTGTCTGCGTCGAGAATCGCGACCAAAGAAACCTCTGGCATGTCGAGTCCCTCGCGCAGCAAATTGATCCCGACGATCACGTCGAACTTTCCCAGGCGCAGGTCGCGGATAATTTCCGAACGCTCAACCGTTTCAATGTCGGCGTGAAGATAGCGCACCCGAACACCGTGCTCGCTCAAATATTCGGTCAAGTCCTCCGCCATGCGTTTGGTGAGGGTGGTCACAAGCACCCGCTCGTTGACCTGGGCCCGCAATCGAATTTCCGACAATAGATCGTCGACCTGCGCGCGCACCGGTCGAATTTCCACGGCCGGATCGGTGAGGCCGGTGGGCCGCACGACTTGCTCGATCACTTGTGCGGAAACTCGCTTCTCATAAGCCGCCGGCGTCGCCGATACATAAATTGCCTGCGGCGCCAAGTGCTCGAATTCCTCGAATCTCAAGGGGCGATTATCCAGCGCCGAGGGAAGCCGAAAGCCGTATTCGACCAAGGTTTCCTTGCGGGAGCGGTCGCCCTTGTACATCGCTCCGAGCTGCGGGATGGTTTGGTGGCTCTCGTCGATCACCAACAGCGCATCCTTGGGCAAATAGTCGAACAGACAGGGCGGCGGTTCGCCCGCAGCCCGACCTGACAGATAGCGAGAATAGTTCTCGATGCCGGCGCAATAACCGACTTCATGCATCATTTCCAAATCAAACAATGTTCGTTGCTGCAGCCGCTGCGCCTCGACCAGCTTCCCGGCGCCATGAAGTTCGACCAAGCGCGAGCGCAGCTCATCGCGGATCTGATCAACCGCCGAGTGCACTCGCTCCTTGGGAGTAACGTAGTGCGACGAAGGATAGATGGTTAGGCGCGGCACTCTGCGCAGCACTTCGCCGGTCAGCGGATCGAACAAGCTCAACGTTTCGACTCGGTCATCGAATAGTTCGACTCGCACCGCCTCGCGTTCGGATTCCGCGGGAAATATGTCGATGACATCGCCTCGCACGCGGTATGTGCCCTGCTGCAGATCGAGCTCATTGCGCGTGTACTGCATATCGGCCAGACGCCGCAACAATTTGCGCTGTTCGAGGATGTCGCCGCGCGACATGTGCAACACCATGCTGAGATACGCTTGCGGATCGCCCAATCCGTAAATTGCCGATACCGTGGCAACGATGATGGAGTCGGGACGCTCCAACAGCGCTTTGGTCGCCGATAAGCGCATCTGCTCGATGTGTTCGTTGATCGAAGCGTCTTTCTCTATGAAGGTATCCGAAGCCGGCACGTAAGCCTCGGGCTGGTAATAGTCGTAGTA
>JAQGOD010000374.1 GCA_028293775.1 Gammaproteobacteria bacterium | reverse complement strand
CTGGCGCCCGAGGGAGACGTCGTTTCCTATGGGCACGCCGGCGATGGCAACCTACACTTCAACGTAAGCCAGAAGCCAGGCGCGGACCTTCATCTCTTTGTCAGCCGGACATACCCGCTCGAGCATGCCATGTTCGATCTGGTCGAGAGCTTGGGCGGCAGCATCAGTGCCGAGCACGGCATTGGGCGGCTCAAAGCCGAAGAATTCGCCCGCCGCGCGGATCCTGTGGAATTGAGCGTCATGCACGTACTGAAGCGTGCGCTCGATCCGAAGGGAATTTTGAATCCGTGCAAGGTTTTGTGCGCAAACTGACCGTGCCGATTCGCACGGCGCGCTTGAATCTGCGCGAGTTTGTTTCCTCGGACCTCGAATCCATCCATGCCTATTCTTCCGATCCGCGCGTCACGCGATATCTTTTCTTTGGCCCGCGCGATGAAGACAGCTCCGCCGAATATCTCGAAGAGCTGCTGGCGTCACAACGGGAGCAGCCGCGCACGCGATTTGAACTCGCGGTGGAGGAAATCGCGACAGCGCAGCTGATCGGGGCATGCGATCTGTCCCTGATCGAGGCCAAGGTCGTGGACCTAGGCTATATGTTGGGGGCGGATCAATGGGGCAGGGGATACGCCACGGAAATCGCCTTGGCGCTGGTCGACGCTGCGTTCTTCGACCTGCGCGCCGAGCGCGTGATTTCAACCGTGGACGTCAACAACAGCGCGTCGATTCGAGTGCTGGAGAAAATCGGCATGCGCTGGGAAGCGGTTTACCGCAAGCACCGCCGCGCCAAGAACCGCTGGTGGGACTGCCATCTCTTCACTTTGCCGCGTGAGGTCTGGGAGACCTTGAGAGCGAATCCTTAAGCCGTGCCTTCTGGCCTTAGCGGTCGGCCTCATCCTTCGCAGCTTGCTCCTCGGCCCGTTTCGTGGCGCGCTTCAAGACATCCTGGCTCGGCATGCCGGTCTGGCGGCTGCTGCGCAGGGTCAGCATCCCGCCCACCAAGATTGCGATGATCACAACGAGGATGATGACGGCTTTAAGCATTGGGGGCCTGGGTCATAACTCTGATCAAACCTTCCTGCGATACGCTGGCGACCAAGCGGCCATCACGCGAAAACACGTTGCCCCGCGTAAAGCCTCTCGCGCCCGAGGCGCTGGGACTGTCCATAGCATACAGCAGCCAATCATCGACTCGAACACTGCGATGAAACCACATTGCATGATCGATGCTCGCGATCACCATTTTATCTCTTGCCCAGGACAAACCGTGGGGTTTGAGCGCGGTATCGAGCAACTGAAAGTCCGAGGCGTAAGCCAACAGGCAACGATGCAGCGCCTCGTCATCGGGGAGCTTGTCCACGGCGCGAATCCAGACATACTTGAACGGCGGTTTTTTCTCGGGCCGCGCAAAGTTGGGCATTTCGGTGGGCCTGAATTCAAACGGCCGTTTTTGATCCAGAATCTTGAGCAGGGCAGGCGGCAATCCGCTCAAGGAAGCACGATATTGTTCCAGGTCGGGCAGATTTTCCGGCAGCGGCACATCCGGCATCGGGAACTGATGGTCCAATCCTGACTCGGGCATTTGAAAGGATGCGGACATGTTGAATATCTGCTGGCCGTGCTGAATGGCTACGACGCGGCGCATGGCAAAATGCTTACCATCCCAAGCCCGATCGACTTCGTAAACAATGGGCGAATTGAAATCGCCGCGGCGCAAGAAATAAGCATGCAATGAATGCACCGCTCTCTTTTCCACCGTGGCCGTAGCGGCTACCAGCGCCTGGCCCAACACCTGTCCGCCAAACACTTGCGGGCTGCCGATATCGCGGCTCTCGCCCCGAAATAGATTGATCTCGAGGCGCTCCAGGGTCATGACCTTGATGAGGTCTTCGAGTAATTGATGCATTTGATGGTGTCAGCCCTTAGCCGGTGCCGGCGACGCCCAACCGCTTCTGCATGATCGGACTGGTGGTCGTGTATTGCAGGAATTGCCGCTTCTCGGGAAATAGATGATGCTGGATCGCGAAGGCGGCCAGCGCAGCCTCGTGAAAGCCGCTCAAAATGAGCTTTTTTTTGCCCGGATACGTATTGATGTCGCCGACGGCGTAAATCCCCGGCACGCTGGTCTGAAATCTCTCGGTATCGACCTTGAGTGCTTTTTTCTCGAGATCCAGGCCCCACTCGGCAATGGGCCCCAGTTTCGGATGCAGGCCGAAAAAGGCAAACACATGATCCACGGGGATGACCCGCGATTGACCATCGGCGGTTTGCACGGTAAGCCCTGTTAGCTTCGCGTTCTCATTTTCGATGGCGACGGCATTGCCCTGCACGAACTGCATCTTACCCGCGGCGACCAACTCGCGCATGCGGGCCACCGTGGCCGGCGCTGCGCGAAAATCGGCTCGGCGATGAACCAGGGTCAGCGAACGCGCTTTTTCGCACAACGCCACGGTCCAATCCAAGGCCGAATCGCCGCCGCCGCAAATCACCAGGTTCTGGTTGAAAAAATCACCGGCCGACTTGACCCGATAATGAATGTTTTTGCCTTCAAATGCCTCCGCGCCGGGGATGCTCAAACGCCGCGCCTGAAAGGCTCCGACCCCGGCGGCAATGACCACCGCACCGGCGGTCAGGCGAGTCCCCGTGGAGGTGGCGACATGAAACTTGCCGTTTTCGAGCACACGCAATTCGGTCACTTCTTGGCCCAGATGGAAGGTCGCGTTGAACGGTTTGACCTGTTCGAGCAACCGATCGATGAGTTCCTGCGCCCCGCAGATAGGTAGCGCGGGGATGTCGTAAATCGGCTTATCGGGATACAGCTCGGTACATTGACCGCCCGGTTGCCCGAGGGAATCGATGATATGCGCGCTGATTCCGAGCAGGCCCAATTCAAAAATCTGAAACAGTCCTACGGGACCGGCGCCGACGATGACCGTCTCAACGTATTGTTCCGACATGAAAATCTGACCTTCTGGGCTTTGTAAATTGGCCGCGAATTGTAGCTGAATGCGCCCACCTCCCGTAACCCAGGCAACCAGATTCGATCCGGACGGTACTTATGTACGAGACTGGATTCCCGAACTCGCGCGGCTGCCGAGGGAGTATCCATCAACCGTGGGTCGCGCCGCGAACGAAGCCGCAAGGATATAAGGACAATGCACGCACAAGTTTGCTTGAATTCTGAAGAACAGCTGGATTCGAACGAAGAAAGCGCCCGGGATTCGACGCGTCCCATTCGCGCCTTGAATCGCGGCCTCGAGGTCTTGACCGAATTGAATCGCCTGGAGCGCGCGGCCATCAACACGCTTGCCGCATCGGTGTCTCTCCCGCGTACTACCACGTATCGCATTCTAGAAACGTTGCGCCTCGCCGGCTACGTTGAGCGTGATGCGCACGATGACTGCTACCGCCCTACCATCTTGGTGCGGGCGCTGTCGGATGGATTCGACGACGAGGCGCTGGTTGCGCATATCGCAAAACCGCTGCTTGCGGCTCTTGGCGCCCAAATCGTCTGGCCCGTCGCGGTAGCGACGCCGTCCGGCTCGACCATGATGATCCGCGAAACCACCGACCGCCAAAGCCCTCTTGCCTTGGAGCAGTACAGCGCCGGTGTGCGCGTGCCGATGCTGGGCTCTGCGGCGGGGCGCGCATATCTGGCGTTCTGCCCGGCACCGCAGCGCGATGCCTTGCTGGAGCTGCTGGCGCGTTCATCGCTTCCCGAGGATCGGGTGGCCCGCAACCGAGTCGAGGTGGAACGGCTGCTCAACGAAACCCGGGTCCAAGGCTTCGGCATGGCGCAACGCGCGCGCCGCGTATCAGAGGAAGTCAGCTTGGCAGTCCCGGTCCGCGCCAAGGATAAAATTCTCGCGACCATCACGGTGCGTTATGCAGCCACCGCGGTGCCATTGCGAATAGCGGTGGAACAATTTTTGCCGAAGATGCGCGAGGTGGTTAAAAAAATCGAAACGCAGTTCCCGTAAAGCTCGCGGATTCGTCAGAGCGGGTGCAGCCGGCTCAAAATCTCCCGCGCGATGTCCGCATAGCTGCCGCCGAAATGGTGACCGCCCGACATTTTTACCGCAACGCCGCCGGTTCCCGTGAGTTCATCGCAGGCCGAATCTTTGTCTTCCGCGCCGTACAGGCATAGGTAGGGCGCGCCGCTCCAGCGTGCCAGTTCAGGAGCGGTCGGGACGCCGCCGGGAGCGTTGCCC
>JAQGOD010000355.1 GCA_028293775.1 Gammaproteobacteria bacterium | reverse complement strand
GCACCGTTGGCAAGAGCGGACTGCACAACGCCGAATGCTCCTGGCAGCACCGGCGGCCGGTGCGGATCGGCAGTAGCGAGATAAATCACGCCATCGATTGCCCGGCCCGCTACTCCGGCCGGATCGTCGCCGACCGTGACCTCCGCAACCTCGCACCCGCGCTCGCGCAGCAAGCTCGCCAGTGCAGTGCTGATTCCGCCGGCATCGGCCACTAGGACGAAGCGATGATTGCGCAGTCGGTCTAGCGGCGCGACCGTATTTGGCGCGTCGATCTCCCGCGGGACGACACGCCAACGGCGGAGCGGCGGTCCGGATCGCATCGCGGACGGCTCTGCGGAGACGTTCGCGGGCGCTGGGCTAGGTGGTGCTGAGGGCGTCTTTCGCTCGCCGATCCAGGTGACGATCGCCTGGATTGTTTTGCGATCGGCGAGTTCCTTGAGAGCCGATTCCTCGAGACCGGCGCCTGGCGCCGTGAGCCCGAGCCGTTCCGCCAGCTCTCCGAAAATCTCGGTGCGCTTGATCGAGTCGATGCTCAGGTCGGCTTCGAGATCTAGGTCGCGATCGAGCATGTCGGTGGGATATCCGGTACGTTCGCTGACGACGGTGATTACACCGGCAAGAATTTCGTCGGCACTTCGCCCATTTGCCGACGCCGTTGCTGACGTTCGGAACGCAGTGGCGCCGGCCGTGCGTGCGCTGGCCCAGGTAATAATCCCCTGCAATGTCTTACGTGTCGAGAGCTCGGTGAGAGTGAGTTCGTCGAGGCTCGCACCAGCTGTGGTGAGTCCTAGCCGCTCCGCCAGCTCTCCGAAGATCTCTGTGCGCTTGATCGAATCGATGCTCAGATCCGCTTCTAGATCCAACTCTGGGTCGAGCATCTCCGCTGGATATCCAGTGCGCTCGCTAACCACCGCCACCACAGTGGTGAGCACGTCAACGGCCCCGCGCCGGGCGGTGTGCAGAGCAGTATGCGCAAGTCCGTGAGACGTGGTGTGTGCAGCGACTTGGGAACCAGCGTGCGCAGCTACGTTTGGGGCCGGGCTTTGGCTTACTAGTGCAGGCAAGTGTTTCTGCTGTCCATTGCTGTGGACGCTCTGTATGGTGTGATTCGCACGGGTCCCGTTTGTGCCGGAACGGCTGGGTAAATGACCGTTCGCTGCAGGTTCGCGTCCGAGATACCCGAGCACAACCTCGCGTTGGCTGGCGATCAGTTCGCGGCTAGTGCGCAGAAACTCGAGCACTGTCATCTCCCGCGAATCGGCATCGGCCGCAGTGACTACGGCCGGCGCAGTGGCGAGCGCGAGGCTGCGCTGCCGTGCAGGACGCAGCGCGCCTGGAAGATACTCGCCGTTTGCAGTGCGAACAGTATGTCCATCCACGAGCCATCCGGGACGTCGGGGCAGGGAATCCGCTGATACAACTTCGGCTTGTCGTCCCTCGAATAGAGCACCGGTGTTGATTGAAATTCCGGCGACGGCGAGAGTAGCTAATGAGATGAGCAACCGGCGCAATCCGGGCTCGCCGGGTACATCGCACGGAACCGCAACATGCGGCCGTTCGCCGAGAATCTTATCGACGAGCTGGGTGAGGACGCGACCGGGTCCGACCTCGATGAAGATCCGTGCGCCCGCGGCGTACATACCCTCGATCTGCTCGACGAAGCGAACCGGTTGCGCGACTTGCTCGGCCAGGAGTGCGCGCGTTTGTACATCGTCGCTACTGGGATAGGGGCTCGCTGCGCTGTTCGACCATACCGGAAATCGCGGCTCACCGACTGTGATCGTTTCCAGGTGGGCGGCGAATTGTGTCACCGCCGCTGCGACGACAGGGCTATGAAAGCCGCATGCGACCCGGATGCGCTTCGCGGAAATTCCGCGGGCGATCAGCGTCTCGACGGCAGCTTCGACCGCTGGAGTCAATCCGGAGATGACGACCTGCAACGGCGCATTGTGGTTGGCGATCACGACCTCGGAACCAGAACCGAGTGCCTCGCGCGTTGTCTCGGCCGTAGCGACGACCGCCGCCATAGCCCCAGGATCGTCGCCCGCTGCTCCGAGGATTGACTGAGCGCGCGCGGCGCTCACCGACAACAGGTCCCGCCGCGGAATCACCCCGGCGGCACACAGCGCAACAAGCTCGCCGTAGCTGTGACCGCCGACCATCTCCGGCCGGACGCCCACTGCGGCGAGCAGATCGTGGACGGCCAGCCCGGCGATGCCGAGCGCCGGTTGCGCGATCCGCGTATCCGTCAACACATCGTGCTGGCGCGCTTTCTCCTCCGCGTCGAAAGCCGTCGGTGGAAAGATCGCGGCGGCGTAGCGCGAGCCGTCGACGAGCAACTCGCGCAGGCGCGGGAATGCGACGAACAGATCCGCGAGCATCCCCGGTCGTTGACTTCCCTGACCCGGAAAGAGGAACGCAACTTTGCCGGCTGTCGCGTTCTCGCCGCGGACGAATACGTCCTCGCGCGCTTCGAACGAGTGCGCTGCAGTCAGCTTGACTGCGAGATCATCGAGATCGTTCGCGACGAGCGCGACCTGCGCGGGAAGATTGCTGCCCCGCTGCGCCTCGCTGGTCGCGAGCGTACGGGCGAGGTCCCGCAATCGCCAGGGGCGTCCAGCTTCGTCGTTTGTCGCGAGTAGATTCTGCAACTGCGTGATTGCGGGCTGCGCCTGGCCGCGGTTTTTTCCGTGAAAGACGAACAGCTCCGCCGGCCACGCATCGAGCGCGTGCGCCGGTTCCGGTGCGCCGTCATAGGCGCTCAGGACCGCATGAAAGTTGCTGCCCCCAAAGCCGAAGCCGCTGACGCCGGCAATGCGCTCCTCTGGCAGTGCGGCCCATGGCAGTGCAGCAGTTGTGAAGAAGAAGGGGCTGGTCGAGCGCGCCCACGCTGCATTCGGACGCGTGAGTGCCCGCGTCGGCGGCCGCACGCCGGTCCACAACGCGAGTGCGGCCTTGATGACTCCGGCGACGCCCGCGGCGCACTTGGTGTGGCCGATCTGCGATTTGACAGAGCCGATCGCGCAGTTTCCTGCGGGTACGCCTGCGGCGAGAAAGTGTTCGCTAATCGCCGCCAGCTCGGTACGATCGCCGACTGCAGTTCCGGTGCCGTGTGCCTCGATCAATCCAACTTGGGCCGGAGCGATTCCCGCGCGCTCGTATGCGCGCTGCAGCGCCAGGCGTTGTCCTTCCGGGCGCGGAGCCGTAAGGCCTAGCGAACGGCCGTCGCTCGAGCCTGCAATGCCGCGGATTACCGCATAAATGCGATCGCCGTCGCGCTCTGCATCAACGAGGCGCTTCAGGACGACGCACCCGATTCCTTCGCCAATGGCGATTCCGTCGGCCTGTGCGTCGAACGGCCGCGGCCTTCCATTCGGCGAGAGCGCGTGTACTGACGAGAATAATA
>JAQGOD010000333.1 GCA_028293775.1 Gammaproteobacteria bacterium | reverse complement strand
GCGCGGTTACGTTCGCTCCGGCCGCTTGAAGGCGGTTCGTATCGGAAAGCAGTATCGCGTGACACGAGACGCACTTGAGGCCCTCACGGGTCCAACCGTGGAAGAGGCGCCTCTGCCTCGGCACGCGGAAGTCTCGAGCATGGTGCAGATTGATGCAGTAAGCCCCGACACGGCGCGTCGGGTGACCAGCCATCTTGTTGGAGCCGCCAAAGCACCTCGCGATGATCGCTCCCCGCTCCGGGTTGAAACCATTTACGACGACAAGCAGGCGAAAATGAGGGTGATCGTGATCGGTTCATTATCAGCTGCGGCGGATGTGTTTCGCTTGCTTGGCGTAATCCTCGGGAGCTAGGCAGTGAAAAGTCTCTACAGATCCGAGGCATTGCGGCAATGAGGGGCGGCTTGACAAACAAAGTGCCCCACGCGGATGATTTCCGCATCATGTGTCGAAACATCAAAACGCTGTTCAACTTTGAACCGCCGGTCACCGATGATGAAATCCGTGCAGCCTCCTTGCAGTTTGTACGCAAGGTCAGCGGTTTTCACAGCCCGTCGAAATCCAATGAGTCTGCCTTCTCAACCGCAATCGATGAAATCGAGGCGGCATCGCGCAAGCTTCTGAATTCGCTTCAGACCACCGCCCCCTCTAGAAATCGAGAAGATGAAGCGGCTAAAGCAAAAACGCGCAGTGCTTTGCGGTTTTCGAGAGTGGGCTAACCCAGCAGCCCAAACATAGGCCGTAAGACCATGGTGGATCGGGCCCAGGCTGATGTGCTCATCGTCGGCGCCGGGCCGACAGGGTTGGTATTGGCGCTGTGGTTGACGAAGCTTGGCGTGGGAATCAGGATCATCGACAACGTCGCCGTGCCGGGAACGACATCAAGGGCGCTGGCCGTCCAGGCACGAACCTTGGAGTTCTATCAGCAAGTCGGACTCGCTCAGACCGTGGTGGCTCGCGGGCATAAGGTGGAGGGTGTCAATCTGTGGGTAGAGGGTGCCCGAGCTGCCCGGATCCCGCTGGGCAATTTAGGACAGGGGCTGACCCCCTTCCCGTTTCCCCTCATTTTTCCACAAGACCAACATGAGCAACTGCTGATCGAACGACTGCGCGAACTGGGGGTTGAGATCGAGCGACCGGCGGAGCTGACTGCCTTCGAGGAGAGAGGCGGTGAAATTGTGGCGACCATCAGTAAAGGCGGCTCCCCAGAAACGAGCACCTACGCCTATATAGCAGGCTGCGATGGAGCTCACTCCAAGGTGCGCGAGGTTCTGAATTCCGGATTTCCCGGGGGCACGTACAATCATCTCTTCTATGTCGCGGATGTCGAAGCGGCGGGCCCGCCGATGGACGGCGAGCTGCACGTGGACCTCGATGATGCGGATTTTCTGGCGGTGTTTCCGCTGCACGATCAGGGTCGTGCGCGATTGATCGGCTCGGTGCGCGAAGAGGCGGCAAATGATCACGAACACCTTAACTTCGACAATGTGCGCGACCGTGCGCTTCAAAATCTCAAAATCGAGGTGCAGCGGGTCAATTGGTTTTCAACCTACCGCGTACATCATCGCGTCGCATTGAGTTTTCGCAAAGGCCGCGCCTTTCTGCTGGGCGATGCTGCACACATCCACAGTCCGGTGGGCGGGCAAGGAATGAACACAGGCATTGGCGACGCCGTCAATCTGGCCTGGAAACTGGCTGCCTCTTTAAAGCAGCCTTCCAGCAGCGCATTGCTCGACAGCTATGAACCTGAACGCATCGCCTTTGCACGGCGGCTCGTTGCAACGACCGACCGTGTTTTCACGGGTGTCATCAGTACCAGCGCCTTTGCCCGAGTCGTCCGCACTAAAGTCATTCCGCTGCTGGCGCCGCTATTGCTAAAGATACCGCGCGCACGCAGATTCGCTTTCCACACGGTTTCGCAGGTTGCAGTCAATTATCGCGGCAGCGCTTTGAGCGCCGGCGCGGCCGGCCGTATCCACGGCGGCGATCGTCTGCCGTGGGTACGAGTCGGGCCCGAAGGCGCCGACGAGTTCAACTTTGCTGCGTTGGAGTCGCTGGACTGGCAGTTCCATATCTACGGCGATGCTGCGGCTGATGTCCGGACCCTGTCGGATCGAGAAAAAATCCCGCTGCATGCCTTTGCGTGGCAACCTGCGATGAGGAATTCCGGCCTGCGGCGTGACGCCGTATATCTCACGCGGCCCGACGGCTACGTGGCGCTGGCGAGCGCCGATCGCGGCGCGGCAGCGATCGAGCGGTACTTGAGGGAAAGAAAAATCAAAGCATTGCACTAGGTCTTACGCTAGTGTCGTCGCCAGGGAGAAGACCGTGAGCAATCGGCGCACATTTTTAAAATATTTGGCCGCAAGCCCGCTTTACGCCGGCGTGCCTTTTCTTCAAAGTTTTGCACAAGGCGTTTCACCGCAAAGCCTCGATGCATTGATCAGCCGCGCGGAAGATGCGCTGGACGTTTTCGATTTTGAAACCGTTGCGCGCAAGAATATTCCGCCCGCTCATTGGGGCTACCTGATCAGCGGAGTGGATGGCGAGGACACGCTGAGGGCTAACCGTGACGCCTTTGCGCGCTACCAGTTGCACGCGCGACGCTTCATTGACGTCAGCCACATCGACATGAGCGTCGAGTTGTTCGGCACACGATTTAACAGTCCGATCATTCTTTGCCCGTTGGGCGCGCAGAAAGCTTTTCACCCTGAGGGTGAAATAGCCGTCGCGAAAGCGGCAAAGGCTAGAGGGAACCTGCAAATTCTGTCGACCGTCACCTCCACCGGCGTTGAAGATGTCGTCGCGGCGCGCGGCGCACCGGTTTGGTTTCAACTCTATACGACTTCGGAAATCGACATTGCGGTCAAGCTGGTCAAGCGGGCCGAAGCCGCCGGCTGCCCGGCTGTCGCGGTGACCGTGGATTTACCGGCCGGCAGGAATCTGGAAACCGCGGGCCGATGGCTCCGGACCGATACCCGCGTCTGCACGGCATGCCATGGACCCACGGGGTCTGTAGTCTTCACACGCCCCATGTTTTCGCATCTCGAGACGACTGGCCTAGGCATTGCTTCGCCGTCGCTGACTTGGGATTTCATTAAGCGGCTCAAGGACGTGACCAAGATGAAAGTGCTCATCAAGGGACTCGAGTCCGGGGAAGATGCCGCGCTCGCCGTGTCTCATGGAGCCGACGGAATCGTCGTGTCCAATCACGGCGGACGCGCCGCCGATACGGGCCGGGGATCACTGGAGTGCCTGCCGGAAGTCGTGGCCCAAGTGCGCGGCCGAGTCCCCGTCATCGTTGATGGCGGTGTGCGCCGCGGTACCGATGTGCTCAAGGCACTTGCGCTCGGGGCCACCGCGGTGGGAATCGGTCGTCCCTATATTTGGGGACTGGGCGCCTATGGGCAGGCAGGCGTGGATCGCGTGCTCGAATTGCTCGACAACGAGTTGAGGCTTGCCATGGTAGCCGTAGGTGC
>JAQGOD010000300.1 GCA_028293775.1 Gammaproteobacteria bacterium | reverse complement strand
CAAGAATCAAGTTGCTGAAGATGGGCCCGTGCTTCGTCCTGAAGGCGCCATCTTGCGGGTTGTAAATCATTGTTCCGACGATGTCGGCGGGAAGCATATCCGGCGTGAATTGCAATCGCTTGAAGTCCAGAGCGATGCAGCTTGCCAGGGTCTTCAACGCGAGCGTCTTGGCCAAACCGGGCACGCCCTCCAACAACACATGTCCGTTCGTGAGCAGCGCAACCAACAATCGATCGAGCAGGTGCTTTTGACCTACTATGACGTGGGCCATTTCCTGCTGGAGCGGTTTGATCCATGCTGAACTCGCCGCTACGGTCTCACGCCCCGCCCGCATCGCGGGGTCTGCGGCGACCGCCGGCATCTCGCGCGCTACCGGGATGGGCTGATACCTCGCGTTTTGCTCGGAGAGCGACGGGGCAGCTTTCTGATTCATGCATTATCCTTTTGACGAAATTCCGAAACGGCGGGCGAGCAGCGCGTACCGACATCTTCGGAACTCGCGAATGAGGCTTTGAACTTGGGGAGCCTGTTCGGTTCCCCCCACGCCCGTTAGAATTCTCCGTACCCTCGCGCCATGGCGGCCGCAAAAATAGGCAGGAAAACGAACAGCGCCAGTTCCAGGTGCACGTACCGGCGGACGGACTTCATATCCGAATCGGACGGCGAAACGGCCGCTCTTCTCCAGCGAATGAAGGCCATCGTGGGAGGTATGGACAACAGCCCAATGACCGCGAAAGTGCCGACTTTGGCCCAGAAAAAAGCGTTGTGCGAGTAATACGCCCAGCCCTTGGCGGCAAAGATTGCGCGGCAAAAACCGATTACTATGATGGCCGCGGCCAAAACGCCGTACCACAGGTCCATCCTGGCCACGCGTTGCACGGTGCTGGCGCTGATGCCGGAGCGCAAGGCCCAAAATTCAGCAAATACAATTCCAAAAATCCCAAAAATGAGTAGGTGGTGGCCTATCGCCAGCGTCAGGTCGAGCATAAGGGTCCTTTCGGGCCTAATTTACAGCAAAAACAACAATCCCCCCAAAAAGGCCCGTGGCCTTGGCCTCATCGCAATCCCCATCTGGCTGCCGGGGTACAATGGCCGCAGCAGCGATAAACCCAAGGAAGTGTATGACCCCGGTGCGGCCGCAAGCTGACCTACAGGAACCCGAGTTGGCGGATGAAACCGCTATTAAACGCGGCTTGGATGCGCTGGCAAGCGGCGCCTACGATGAGGCGGCGTTCTTGAAGGCAATGCAGGCAATATTCCAGTCCGATCCCGAGGCGAGCTGGGAAGTCCTGTCGCAGCTGGACCAATACTATCGTCTCGGCAAGATCGAAGCCGAAGTATTCCAGGCCCTTAAAAAATCGGTAGCGGAGTCCGCCTTGGGTGCCACGAACTCACGTGGGGCGCCCGATCGGCCGGAGCCGCGTCAGGCCGCGCCGCGGGAAGCCGCGCCGCGTCAGGCCGCGCTGCGGGAGGCGGTGCCGCGGGAGACTGCGCCGCGGGACACAGCGGGGATTCGCCGGGTGGCGGAAGCCCGCGAACCCGCGGCGGACCCATCGACCCTGGATAGCGGAGTTGAGCTCAAGCCGGGCACCATGTTGCGTCGCCGTTATCGTCTCGAAAACATTCTGGGCCGCGGCCGTTTAGGAACGGTATTCGAAGCGCTCGATGAGTATCGACTCGAATCGGCGCCCGGCGTCCATATAGCCGTCAAGGTGCTGAATGCGGGCGCTGCGAAGCGCGCGGGGTTGCTCAACGACCTGCAGCAAGAATTCCAGCAGCTACAGTTGCTGTCGCATCCAAACATCGTGCGCGTGTTCGAATTTGATCGCGATGGTGCGGCGGCTTTCTTTACCATGGAACTCCTGGACGGCGTTCCGCTCGGTCGGGTGCTGGATGAGCGAAAATTCGTTCCCTTGGAGCGGGCCCAAGCACTGGCGGTTGTCCGCGCCATTGGTGAAGCCATCGCGTATGCGCATTCTCGCGGTGTCGTCCACGGGGACATCAATCCGCAAAACGTTTTCGTCACGACCCCAGGCGACCTGCGCATCCTGGGCTTCACCGCGGCGCGCGGCTTGCAGGGGCACAGCTTACCGCCCTTGGATTTTGAATTGACCTTGCCGTTTGCCACCTCAGGCTACGCCAGCATTCAGGTGCTGAAGGGCGAGCAGCCCGATACGAGCGATGATATTTTTGCGCTGGCCTGTGTCGCTTATCGGCTGCTCTCGGGCGCGCATCCCTTCTTTGGGAGAACCGCCATCGAAGCTCGGCAAGCGGGAGTGAAACCGCGGCGGCCGCCGCATCTGAGCACTCAGCAATGGCAAGCACTGCGTGCGGGTCTTCGCTGGGAACGTCATGGTCGTCCGACCGACATGCAGCAGTGGTTGGAGCAGTTTGATCTGCGCGGAGCGGCGAAACGTGTCGCTCCCCTTGCGCTTCTTCTTGAAGCGCCCGAGGGCAGAGAATCCTATTCTGCCCTGAACGCCGCCGCGGCTCTGGCGGTGGCTTTGATTATTGCTGCTTGCTTTTGGTTTGTCAGCAACCGCGATCAGCCGGGGACTGACAGCGGTACACCGGACCGCTCCGCGCAACGCACTGCGCCTGCTCCGGGTTCGGATTCGACGACGGCATCGTCCGGCCGGCAGAGGCCTTCGCTAGCATCGCGCGAAACGCCGCCCACCGCGACGCCGCCCACCGCGACGCCGCCGCCTGCCACCTCGCCGCCTGCCGCGACGTCGGCACCTGCCACCTCGCCGCCTCCACGAGTTGCCGCAGCGCCGGCTACGAGCGCGGTTACGCCACGTGTCGCAGCGGCGCCAGCGGCTGTCCCTTGGGGCCCGCCCAAATTAGAAATGGCCGCGGACACGATTGATGTTCCGGCGGGCGAATCGTCAGCTGAAGTCACGGTACGGCGCAAAGGGAGTCTGCGCGGTGAAACAAACTTTACCTGGTGGACTGAGTCGGGGACTGCAAAACCAGGCGCAGATTTTTCACCTGTCGTCCCTCAGCTCGCGTACATCGGCGACGGAAAATCGAGCATCTCTCTCAACATTCCCTTGCTTAATGCGAGACGCAGTCAGCCGAAGAGCTTCTACGTCGTCATTGATCAATCCGAAGGAGGCGCGGCGACGGGCGCGCGAACCCTCACCATGGTTACACTGCAGCCTCCCGACTGACGGCCCTGTTCAGTCGACGGAATATATCGACGCGAACGCTTTGCGCAGGGCGTTTTTCTGTACCTTGCCCATCGTGTTTCGCGGCAACTCGTCAACGAGAAGGATCCTCTTCGGTAC
>JAQGOD010000294.1 GCA_028293775.1 Gammaproteobacteria bacterium | reverse complement strand
TCGGCGAGCTGTTCTCACAGCTGTTCTTGAGCGGCCAAAACTCCACCGTCTTCAGCTGGCACCAGAGCTACGTCTGGATCGTGTGCATTGTGTTCTCGCTCATCGCAGGCAGCATTGCACTGTTCATCAATTTCAGCTGGGTGCAACTCGCCCAAAGCAAGCGTGATGTGGAACGCGCCGAACGCGCGGCCGTCGAAGCGCAGTTGCGGGCGCTGCAGGCGCAGATCGAGCCGCATTTTCTTTTCAACACGCTGGCCAATCTCGATGCGCTCATCGCGGTGGACCCTGCGGAGGCACGCGCACTGCTTGCCAATCTGATTCGTTATTTGCGAGCCGCACTCACGCATGCGCGCAGTGAAACCGCGACGCTGCAAACCGAGGTCGAGTTGCTGAAGGCCTACCTCGCCATCATGGCGCTGCGCCTGCCCAATCGCCTCATCACGGAATTCGAGTGCGACCCGGATTGCCTGCGACTGAAATTTCCCGCGATGCTGCTGCAGCCGCTCGTGGAAAACGCCATCACCCACGGCATCGAGCCGGCAGGCGACGGCGGTACCATCCGCGTCAGCGTGCACTGTACCGCGGATACACTGAAACTCTGGGTCGACGATACCGGTATTGGCCTCGGCAATGCGCACACCGCCGGCACCGGTGCCGGCATTCAAAATATACGCGCCCGCCTGCAGTCGCTATTCGGCAGTTCGGCGCGATTGATTTTGGAACCGCGCACGCCGCGCGGGACCCATGCCGCCATCGAGGTACCGCTGAATTTGCTCTCCAGACCTGCCGGATGAGCACTCCGCATAGCTACATCATCGCGGAGGATGAGCCGCTGCTCGCCCGGGCCCTGGCGAAGCAACTGAGCGAGCATTGGCCCGCGGCGCGGTGTGCGGCCATTGCAGCCAACGGTGCCGAAGCGCTGAAGCTCGCGGAGCAGTTTTCTCCCGATGTCGCGTTTCTCGACGTGCGCATGCCGCAGCTTGATGGCCTGGAAGCAGCGCGGCAGCTTTGCTTGAAGGACCAGCCGCCCCTCATCGTCTTCGTGACCGCCTACGATGCCTATGCACTGGACGCCTTCGAAACCGCCGCAGTCGATTATTTGCTCAAGCCCGTCGAGGTGGCGCGACTGATCAAATGCATCGAGCGCTTGACCCATCAGCTCGGCCGCACCGGGAGCGAGGACTCCACCGGCGAAATGGCGGCGCGCATTGCTCACTTGTTGGGGTCGGGCACCCGGGGCAAGGAAAAGCTGCGCTTTGTGCGTGCCGGGGCCGGCACCACGGTCAAGCTCATTCCGGTGAACGACGTGCTGTGGTTCGAGGCCGAAGATAAATACATCACGGTTGCCACGCGCGAAGGCGACAGCATCATCCGCATGCCTTTAAGGGAACTGCTGGAGCAGCTGGACGCAGAGACATTCTGGCAGGTTCACCGCGGCACGGTAGTCAACTCTCAGCACATTGAGCATGCGAAACGTGATGAGTTGGGACACCTGAGCCTGGCGCTCAAAGGCCGCAGGGAAGAGATTGCGGTCAGCCGGCAATTTGCGCACCTCTTCAAACAGATGTAAGCACGCCGGCGCTGAGCACCGATTACCCGGCCTCGGAGCCCTCGCCCTGGAGTCCGTATACCGGCCTCCTGTTCCGGGCTAGGCACGCCCCGCGACTAGGCTGGGTGTAATATTGCAGAACCATCCCCATACAGCAGCATCACCCCACACATAGGTGCCCTCAAGTGACCCGTAAACCATCAAGGCTGGACCCGGCATTCATCGAACGGCAAAAACGCGGGCTGACCAAACTGCGCCAGCAGATCCTGCGGGTCAGGCGCGATCTCGAGCAGGAACAGGCGAGCGTCAAAAGCGAATTGAGCGGCCAAGCGCGCGAGTTCGAAGACGAGGCTCAAAAACTTGCCACTTTGGAGCTGGAGGAAAATCTGGAAGCCGTGGAAGACAGCCGCTTAAGCGACATCGAGCGCGCATTGCAGAAAATCGATGAAGGCACGTACGGCTTGTCCGACGCGAGCGGCGCGCCGATTCCCATCGAGCGGCTGGAGGCCATCCCGGAAGCGCTGTACACGCTGGAAGAACAGAAAACCCGCGATGCCGCTGGCGGCGTCGTACGATCATGAGTGAAGGAGTAACGTGACCATGTCTGCACCAACTGAACGCGCAATTCTCGCAGGCGGCTGTTTCTGGGGCGTCCAGGATCTGCTGCGTCGTTATCCTGGCGTCGTCTCCACACGGGTGGGGTATTCGGGCGGCGATGTGCCGAATGCAACATATCGCAATCACGGCACCCATACGGAAGCGGTGGAAATCCTCTTCAACCCCAAGCTCATCAGCTATCGCAAGCTGCTGGAGTTTTTCTTCCAGATACATGATCCGACCACGCTGAATCGCCAGGGAAACGATCGCGGCCTGAGCTATCGGTCCGCGATCTTCTATACGAGCGATGAACAGAAACGTGTGGCGGAGGACACCATCGAGGACGTTGAGGCATCGGGTCTTTGGCCGGGAAAAGTCGTGACCGAACTCGCTCCGGCGGGCGATTTCTGGGAAGCGGAGCCTGAACATCAGGACTACCTGGAACGAATCCCCGACGGATACACTTGCCATTTTATCCGTCCTGAGTGGACGCTTCCGGTTCGCCCCGCCGCCCGTCAGGCATGATTTACGGCGGCGGGGACACGTAACCCATTAATATCATAGGGCTTTTACGTGTAACAAGGGCCCGGCAGCACGAGCGTGCTGCCCGCTGCCAGGTTGCCTGCACCGGCAGGCCTACGCGTGTTTGAGGCAAAATCACTTGAAACCAGGTGCTATTGTTCCTAGGCTTAGCGCTAAACCGTAAGTAATCGAAGGTCTTGCGCGCGTTTGTTCAATAAAATCAGAAAGAACCGCACTCATTATTGTTAGGGATGGTGTCACCATGGCTACTCAGGCTCGATCAATCGCTTCACTGACAATCTCATTCGGGCTTGTCGCTATTCCGGTGAAGCTCTATTCGGCCACCGTGTCCTCCGAGCGAATCTCTTTTAATCTGCTGCGGCAAAAAGACAGCTCTCGGGTCAAGCAGCAGTATGTTGCCGTCAATGACGGCAAGCTCGTGGAGCGCTCCGAAATGGTAAAGGGCTATGAGTTTGCCAAAGACCAGTATGTAATCTTCAGCCCCGAGGAATTGAAGGCGCTCGAGGATACGACCAGCCACGCCATCGACATCGGTCAGTTCGTTCCGCTGGAATCGGTGGACCCGATGTACTTCGACGGCACCTATTATTTGGCTCCCGACAAGGGAGGCGCGAAGCCTTACACCTTGCTGGCGACGGCGCTTCGCAAGCAGCGCCAATGCGCCGTCGGCCGCTGGATCTCGCGGGGCAAGGAACACATCGTGGTCATCAGACCCATCGAAGATGGATTGGCGCTGCATCAATTGCATTTCAAAGCCGAGGTGCGCGAGCTGAAGGATTTGGGGATCGAGCCCGCGCCGGTGTCCGAACCCGAGTTGAAGCTAGCCCAGCAACTGATCGAGCATTTGGCGGCAAAGCGTTTTGACCCCAACGAATTCACCGATGAGCATCGTGCCCGCGTGCAAGCAGCCATCCAGAAAAAGGTCGAGGGCAAGGAAGTCTCCATTGCCGAAGGTCCGGTTGCGGCCAAGAGCGGCAATGTGATCGACCTGATGGAAGCGCTGCGCGCCAGCATCGATGCACGCGGATCGAAGTCCGCCGATCTGAAGGAGCGCAAGGCGCCCAAGCGTGCGGCCGGGCAAGGGTCCGCGCGCAAGTCCGCTCGAAGATGAGATGCATGCCTACGACAGCAAAGACCTGGAACGGCTGTTCGGGTTGCCGTCTTCCGCCGTTCGTGCTTTAGCACGCGCAGGCAACATCAATCCGGTCAGGCGCGCGGGTAGGCTGCACTATTCGTTTCACGACTTGGTCGTGCTGCGCACCGCGAGTGCGCTTCGGGCAGCGAAGATCTCATCGCATCGGATCAACAAGACCTTACACGAGCTGCGTTCGGCGTTGCCGGCCGATTCAGCGCTGAATCAACTTTCTCTCACCGCGCTCGGCAATCGAATCGCCATCCGCGAGGGTCAGACGCTGCGCGAGTCGGACTCGGGCCAGTACGCACTGGCGCTGGAAATCGTCGAGGAGAAGGGCCGCCTGCATGTGATTACGCGCCAGGAAACCCGTTCTCCTGAAGGCGCGTCGGCGCCCGGCGCAGCGCCGTCCGGCGCGTCGGCGCCCGGCGCGTCCTCCGATGAGCTTTACGCTGACGCTCTGATGCTGGAGGACCGCGATCCGCAACAGGCGCGCAGCGCCTACGAAGCAATCCTCAAAGCCGATCCGAGTCATCTGGAAGCGCGCATCAATTTGGGCAGGTTGCTGCATTTGGACGGGCGCCTGGCGGAGGCCGAGCAAGTCTACCGATTCGGCGGGCAGGCAGAGCCGTTCCTGGTATTCAATCTCGCCGTGCTGCTCGAAGATTTGGGACGCGAGCCCGAGGCGATTGTCGCCTATCGCGAGGCGTTGGCGCTCGATCCACAATTCCCGGATGCGCACTTCAACCTGGCGCGGCTATACGAGCGAGCGAAAGATCCGAAAGCATCGCTGCGCCATCTGCTCGCCTACCGCCGAATGATGGATCAAGGCGCGTGATAGCGAAGCGCGAAATCCCCTCCTTCATCGAGCCTCAACTGAGCAAACTGGTCGACCGACCTCCGACGCAAGCCGGGTGGGCCCATGAGGTCAAGTTCGACGGCTACCGCGCACAGCTCAGGGTGAAAAGCGGCAGCGCAGTGATTCGTACGCGAAAGGGTCTTGACTGGACCGATCGCTTCGGCGCGGTGGCCAAGCAAGGCGCAGGCCTGTCCGACTGCATCATTGATGGGGAAATCGTGGCGCTTGATGAGCAACAGCTGCCGAATTTCGGCGCGTTGCAGACCGCGCTGTCCGAGCAAAAGACCGACCAGCTGATCTACTACGTGTTCGACTTTTTGTTCGAGGGACGCAAGGATTTGCGTACCCTGCCCTTGAGCGAGCGCAAAAGCCGCCTCGAGAAATTCTTGAGCGTTCAAAAGTCCGATGGACCGATCCGCTATGTCCCGCATCTGGTGTCCGATGCCAACGCGGTTCTCGCCTCAGCCTGCGAGATCGGACTGGAGGGCATCATTTCCAAAAAGCTCGACGCACCCTATTACTCGGGCCGTGGCAACAGTTGGGTCAAAGCCAAATGCCGGGCGGGCCAAGAGGTCATCCTCGGCGGCTGGACGACGGAGGAAGGTACGTTGCGATCCTTGTTGGCGGGCGTCAATCGCGACGGCCAATTGGTCTACGTGGGCCGAATCGGCACCGGCTACGGGCGCGAAGCGGTAAAAATGCTGCTGCCTAAATTGCAAAGGCTCACCCGTGAGACCAGCCCTTTCGCCGGTCCCAATGCGCCTCGACAAGAGAGCAACGTGCGGTGGCTCAAGCCCGCTTTGATCGCGGAAATCGAGTTCGAGGGTTGGACGGCATCGCGAATGATTCGGCAAGCGGCTTTCAAGGGCTTGCGGGAGGACAAGGATCCGAAGGACGTCGTAGCGGAAACGCCGGCGACGGTCCGAAAGCTGATTCAAGGAACGGCTCCTCGCAAACGGACAGCCGACGGGTTAGCAACGGTACACGGCGTGACCATCTCCAACCCGGCCAAAGTGTTATGGCCCGCGGCGGCGGGCGAGGCGGCAATCACGAAACTCGATCTCGCTCACTACTTTGAGCAGGTGGGCGAATGGCTGCTGCCGCATCTTAAGGGCCGTCCGTGTTCACTGGTGCGCGCGCCGGATGGCTTGACGGGCGAGCATTTTTTTCAGCGCCACGCCATGCCCGGCATGTCCGACTTGTTCGACTTCGTCAAAGTACGCGGCGACAAGGCCGCCTATGTGCAAATCGACCGCGTCGAAGCGCTCGCCGCCGTCGCTCAAATCGGTGGGTTGGAGTTGCATCCTTGGAATTGCGCGCCGGACGCGCCCGAGGTTGCCGGCCGATTGGTCTTTGATTTGGACCCGGCACCCGATGTCCCATTCGACGCCGTCATAGCGGCCGCGCATGACATACGCGAACGCTTGGAGAAGATAGGCCTGGTGTGTTTCTGCAAGACCACCGGCGGCAAGGGCTTGCACGTCGTCACGCCCTTGAGCGCCGGCAAGAAAGCCGTGGGATGGCCCATCGCCAAGAATTTCGCACACCTTGTGTGCGCGCAAATGGCGCACGACAGTCCAACGCGCTATCTGGACAACATGTCCAAGGCAAAGCGCTCCGGCAGAATATTTTTGGACTACTTAAGAAACGACCGCACCGCGACTGCGGTGGCGGTGCTCTCCCCGAGAGCCCGGGATGGGGCACCCGTATCGATGCCGGTCGAGTGGCGAAACGTGAAGAAAGGACTGGACTCCCAGTCCTTCACATTACGCACCGCGCCGCGGCTACTGAACAAACTCAAACACTGGGAAAATTACGGCGCGGGCGCACGTCCGCTGGCCGACGCCATCAAACGGATCACACGCGGCTAACCATGGGCAGCGAGCACAACACGCAAGCCTTGGACATTGAGGTTGGCTCTGGGACGCGAGTGTCGGGAATCTTGATGACCCCGGCGGAACCCAAAGCATGCTTCGTGGTGGCGCACGGCGCGGGGGCCGGGATGGTGCACCCCTTCATGGAGAATTTGGCGAACGATCTTGCGGCGCGGCGCATCGCTACATTGCGCTATCAATTTCCGTACATGGAAAAGCTCGGCAGAAGGCCGGATCCTCCCGCGCTTTGTCATGCCACCGTACGCGCTGCCGTGCAGGGGGCTCGCCAGCTGCTGCCCTCTGTCGCGCTGTTCGCCGGTGGAAAGTCGTTCGGCGGACGCATGACATCGCAGGCGCAGTCGGCCATTCCACTGGCCGAAGTCCGCGGCTTGATCTTCCTAGGCTTCCCGCTTCATCCGCCGAAGCAACCTTCCGATGCACGCGCCGAGCATCTGTCGAAAGTCCGCATCCCGATGCTGTTTGTGCAGGGCGCACGCGATGAGTTCGCGCAACCTGCGCTTTTGAACCCGGTCATCTCACGGCTAGGTGATTTCGCGACCTTGCGCGTGCTTCCCACTGCCGACCACTCCTTTCGTGTCCCTGCCCGCAGCCATCTAACCCAGGAGCAAATCAACGATGAGATGCTCGATGCACTCGCAAGCTGGGTCGAGAAGATAGCGCCCACGTGACGTTTCTCGCCGAAATCGTGCGCGCGTCGCAGCGAGTGGGCGCCAGCGCCTCGCGAAAAACCAAGATACGGGAATTGTCCTCGCTGCTGCGTTCCCTCGCACCGGAAGAAATCGATACCGGCGTGCATTATCTGTCGGGCGAGATCCCTCAGGGCAAAATCGGCGTGGGTTTCTCATCCGTGCGCGCCGCCGCCTCGACGCCCCCTACGACACGGGAGACGCTGTCGATTGCAGAGGTGGACCGGCGTCTTACGGAGCTCGCGGCAATCCAGGGCACCGGATCGGCAGCGCGCCGCTCGGCCTCGCTCGAGGAGTTGTTCGGGCTTGCGACGGCCGATGAACAAGAATTCCTGCAGCGCTTAATTGTCGGCGAGCTGCGCCAGGGCGCATTGGCGGGAATCATGGTCGATACAATCGCGGCTGCCGCGGAATTGCCCGTTGCAGAGGTGCGCCGCGCCGCCATGTATTCCCCGAGTTTGGGCGCGGTTGCAAATGCAGCCATGCGCGAGGGCGCGGCGGCGCTGGCACGATTCCAGCTCGAGCTGTTCTCGCCGGTTTCGCCCATGCTGGCGCAAACGGCAGTCGATGCGGATGAAGCCTTGCAGCAGATTCACGGCGAGGCCGCGTTCGAGTGGAAGATGGATGGAGCGCGTATTCAGGTGCACAAGCTGGGCTCCGAGGTGCGCATCTATACCCGCAGCCTGAACGAAATTTCCGCTGCGATACCCGAGATCGTGGAGCTTGCGCGGACGTTTTCGGCGCACTCGCTGGTGCTCGATGGCGAGGCCATCGCATTCGACGCCGGCGGGCGGCCGCACCCTTTCCAAGTGACGATGAAGCGCTTCGGCCGCAAGCTCAATGTAGAAGAATCGCGCACGAGCTTGCCCATCCAAGCCTTCTTTTTCGACTGCCTGAGATTCGAGGATGAAAGTATCGCGAATCGCTCGACCCAAGAGCGCGTTGAAGCGCTGGCCAAAGCGGTTCCCGCATCGCTGATGATTCCGCGGCTGGTCACTTCATCCGAGCCGGCGGCCCGCGCTTTCTATGACGCCGCCATCGCCGCGGGCCACGAAGGCGTCATGGCAAAGGCGCTTGATGCGCCCTACGAGGCCGGCAATCGCGGCGCAAGTTGGCTCAAGATCAAGCGCGTTCACACACTGGATCTGGTCGTGCTCGCCGCCGAATGGGGCAGCGGCCGGCGCACCGGCAAGCTTTCCAACCTGCATCTGGGCGCGCTCGATCCCACGACGGGCGAGTACGTCATGCTCGGCAAGACCTTCAAAGGACTCACCGACACACTGCTCGCCTGGCAAACGGATCAGTTCCTGGCAAGCGAGATTCGACGCGATGAAATGACCGTGTATGTCCGCCCGGAGCTGGTCGTGGAAATTGCATTCAGTGATTTACAAGCCAGCATTCGCTATCCCGGCGGCCTCGCCCTGCGGCTCGCGCGCGTGAAGCGCTACCGAGATGACAAGCGCGTCGAAGAGGCCGATGACATGGATGCCGTGCGCAAGATATACGCTGCTCAATCCAGCGCCGCAAAGGACTAGCGCGCGATTTCCCGGGGTAGCACCGGCGTGATGGGCACAATCGTGCGCGGCCGGCTCGCATAGTCAAACAAGTCATCGATATCTTTGCACGCGGCGATCTCCTTCAAAATCGCACGGGTGGGAAACATGAGCAGCAGCTGGTGGTTGGCGTGCTCGGACAAGGCCTCGGCCGCGGTGCGCCACACGAGCTCGGACATTTCATCGCCGGCCAGGAAGGCGTGTTGCCGCGGCGGCGCCAGGCTCAAGAAAAATCGCGTGTCGAAGCGCAGCTTTCCGGGAGGTGTAATCCAATGACTGAAAAAGGTCAGCTTGTCCACCGCCAGGCGCCAGCCGTGCGTTTCGCAAAGCGCCGCCAGATCCAGCCGCCCCGCCGATATTTGCAGCCGCGCTTCCCGCACGTGCGCTTCATCCCAAATTGACAGGTCCACCCACTCTCCGGTCGGCCCATAAGCCAGCAATAGGCCGCATTCCTCGAACGCCTCGCGCACGGCCGCAACGAAAAATCGCAGCCCGTTCGATGGCAACGCCAGCCGCTCGCTGGCAGCGCGGTCATCCAACCCCGCGCACAACTCATAGATGTCGGCGCCCTCATCGCCGGCATCGATCGCGCCGCCCGCGAACACATAGGCATTGGGCATGAATCGAGCATGTGCGCCGCGCTTCAAGAGAAGCATTTCAGGCTGAGATCCGCGTGCACGCACCAGAATCGTGGTTGCCGCAAGCCGCGGTGTCACCTCGCGCTCATTGGTCGTCGCGCTCACTTCAGTTCCGCCCCGAACAGCGTGAACAAGCGTTCCCAGTGCCGCTCCGCCGAGGGCTTGTCGTAAGCGGGACGCGAGGGGAAGGCGAAGCCGTGCTGCGCACCCGGATAAATCTCCACTTCGGCATTCGCGCGCTTGGCGGCAAGTTCGGCGCGCAGCTTTTCAACCATCTCCAGGGGCGCATAGTGATCGTTTTCGGCGCATCCGAAATACAGCCGCGCGTCGGTGCGTTGCGCGGCGAGATGCGGACTGTCAGCACGGTCAGTCACCAGCGCCACACCGTACATCGAGGCTGCGGCGCGAATTCGTTCCGGATGACGGGCCGCCGCGTTGATGGCGTAGGGGCCGCTCATGCAATAGCCGACGCATCCCATTGGGCCCTTGGAAGCCGCCTGATCGGTCTCGGCAAACGCGACGAGCGCGTCGATGTCTTGCATCACCTTAGGGATATTGATCGTCGTCATCAGCTCGAGCGCCCTTTGACGGGTAGCAATGTTGGCCTCGCCGACCACCGAGCCCAGCTCTTCG
>JAQGOD010000249.1 GCA_028293775.1 Gammaproteobacteria bacterium | reverse complement strand
AATGTGAGCCATGGGGTGGCCATTCTCGGGGACGGGCGATTGGCAGTCGATGACAGTAAGACCAAGGACATTTTAGTGTTCAACAGCAGCGGTAAGATTCTGGCCTCGATTCCCACCGCTCTCGATAACCCCGTCAGTGGCATGCACGCACTCGATGCGTTGGTATTTGAGCCGCATAGCGGACTTCTGACGGCCGTGAACGGCGAATCGGGGCTGCTGTTGTTGATTGACGTGACGCAGGCCCGCGTCGTGGGGAAGATCGCAGTGGGCGGGCATCCGGAATTCGCGGCAGCGGACGGTCTAGGCACCGTCTTCATGAACGTCACCCGCGGCAAGCGCAGTGAAATTGTCGGTATCGATATCAACGCGCGCAGCATCGTCAAGCACTACCCTTTATCCGGCTGCGAAGACGCGACCGGTCTTGCCTACGATACATCGCAGCACCTACTCATGGCGGTCTGCAATAACGGCCTGTTCAAGGTAATTGACGCAGTGAACGGGAAGATGGCGGCCAGCATCAGGGTGGGCGGTGGTGCGGATGGCGTCATGTGGGACCCCAAGCGACGCATCGCCTTTGTCGCGAGCGGCGACAGCGGCACCTTGAGCGTGATCAGGGTGCGAAGCGCCTCAGACGCTGCGCTCGCACAAGTTCTGCCGACACAGAAGGGCACCCGTCTGGGGGCGATCGATGTCGACACCGGCGTTCTCTATTTGCCTGCTGCAAATTTCGGACCGCCCAAACCACCGAGCCCGTATCCGGCCGTCGTGCAAGGGTCGTTCGAATTTCTCATGATTGCATCCAATTGATTGCACATTCGAGGTTATTTATGCAGCCAATGCACGCGGATCTATTGCCAATCGATTGCGCAGTGACCGAAACGAACCGCTTCGATGCCGCCAGCCCCGACATCCCCCGCTGGCATGCTCATGACACCGGACAATTCATTTTGGTCGAATCCGGGACTTCCCACTTATATACCGAACTGGGGACGTGGATCATTCCGGCGCGGCGCATCGCCTGGGTTCCCCCTGGCGTGTTGCATGCGTCGAGATCGAGCGGCAACGGCAACGGATGGGTCGTGATTCCACCGGTGAAGCTTGCGTATCTACCTTCGCGGGTATGCGTATTACGCGCCTCCGCGCTGATGATTAGCGCGCTGCAACGTCTCGCTCAGCTGCAGCCGCGGCAGCGCCTGGGTGCATTACTGTGGCGGGTGATTGCCGAGGAAATGCATGATGTGCAGCCTGAGCTGCTCGAGGTCCCCCTCCCCTCCTCGCCTCGTCTGCTCAAGGCCGCGCAGAGCGTTTTGACGAGTCCGACGGCTGCCATCAGCCTCGACAAAATTGCCAGCCAGGCCGGGATGTCCCGCCGCTCCTTCGCGCGGCATTTTCGCAGGCAGACCGGCTTGTCATTCGCCCGCTGGAAGCGCGCAGTGATCGCCCAACATGCGCTTGAATTGGTCGCCTTGGGACACAAAGTCTCTTCTGTCGCGACGGATGTCGGTTATGAAAGCGTCAGCGCTTTTATCGCAATGTTTCGGCGCCAGTATGGAGAATCTCCGCGGCAGTTTCTGCTCGATAATTCCGAGCGCTATTTGGAGGCGACCCTAGTTCATTGAATAATTGTCTGGCGCGCCGAGTACGCCTGATCTATTCCGTAAATCCAAACAGTCGCGTCGGATTGGTCACGAGGATGCGCTTGCGTGCTTCGGCTTCAGGAGCCCAGTCGCACAACAAGTTCAGCAGCGCGCCCGTGTCTTTGCCGCCTTCCGGTATGTGAGGCCAGTCGCTGCCCCACACTACCCTATCGGGCGCGGCGGCTATGATGTCGCGAGCCTTGGGCGTCAAGCTCCCGAAGTTTCCGTCCTTGGCAAGCCGATAAGGCGCCGACAGCTTGATCCATCCTCGGCCCGCACGGATGACCTCCAGGAGGCGATCGAAGTCTGCGTTCGTTAAACCGTCGCTCTCCAGCATGTAGCCCATGTGATCAATGACGAACGTGGCATCGAGATCTTTAAGGAATGGCAGCAGGTCGCGAACCACCCAGCCGGGCGTATAGAATTGCACATGCCAGCCGATCGCATGCGTTCGTTGCACCCAGCTCTTGATGTATCGGACAATATCGGCTTTGGGCAAGCTGGAGCGCAAAAAAAGATCCAAGCGAAGCGCACGCACCCCCAGCTCATGCATGCCCCTCAGAGCCGCGTCGCTACAGTTATCGTCCACCATCGCGACGCCGCGCGCCCGGGCTCCGGCGGCCGCCAGGGCATCCAACATGCAACTGTTGTCGGTGCCGTAGTAGCTGGGCTGCACAATCACGAAGCGCTCAATCATCATGGCATCCGCCATTCGCTTCAGTTTCCCTAAACTGCCGTCCGGCAACGTGTAGTGGGGCTTGTGGACACTGGGGTAGCGTTCGGCCGACTCGAATACATGCACGTGCGCATCGCACGCGCCCGGCGGTACGGCAAATGCCGGTTGCGTCAACGTCTGCGCATCACGCATGGGCTTGGAGGTAAGGATGGTTTCGGACACAGGATGCGAACTCTAGGACGACTGGGGTTTGAGTGAAGCCAGCGCTTGGGCAACGCGATCGCGCGCCGCGCCAAGCAGAATATCGGTAT
>JAQGOD010000238.1 GCA_028293775.1 Gammaproteobacteria bacterium | reverse complement strand
CGTAGCCATGGGCGCGGGCCTGGTTCTCGCAATGGGTCAGGAGCTGCGAACCAATGCCACGGCGAGCGTTGTCTGGATCGACAAAAAAGGCGCGAATCTTGGCGGCCTGACAGGTCGGATCGAGTATGGCTGGATCACGTCCGGCGCGCGCATCACCGCCGAACAGCGTGGATCGAAAGCTCCAACCGCCGCAGCCGATGATTTTTCCGTTCTCCTCGATCACAAAATAAGTCTGGTCGGCCAGCAATTGGGAATCGACGCCGAACGCACCGCGTAGCGCGCCCTCTATCACTTGCGGCGGGTAGTCGCCGGCGCTCAATTGCCGGGCCGAACGCGCAATGAGCGCCTCGAGTGCGGGTACATCCGCAAGTGTGGCCTTACGCAGCGAGGGCATGGCTTACTCTACTCGCGCGAGCGTTGCGGCGCGTAATGGCGGGAATCGCGCCCATAATAGTCCGGATAATCGACGCTCAAACCCTTGAACCGACGGTGAACCCAGAGGTATTGATCAGGTACCCGCCTGACTTGAGCTTCGAGCAGACGGTTGTACCGCGCAACGTCCTCGACCGGGTCGTCGCCGGGGAAATTCTCGAAGGGAGGACCGATCACCACCCGGTATCCCGCATTTCCCGGCAAGCGCTCGCCGAAATAGGTCATGACGGCGGCGCCGGAAATGCGTGCCAAACGCGCGGTCGCGGGATTGCTCGCCGCAGGGATGCCGAAAAAATTCACCATGGCCGCGCCTTTATTGCGATAGCTCTGGTCGGGCGCAAACCACACCGCTTCGTTTTTTTTCAGCGCCCGCACCATGCTCCTTATATCGTCCTTGGGGATGGGCTTTCCATGACGGCAGAAACTTTTGAACATCACGTGCGACAGCAGTTCGTTCTTCATGGGGCGATACACCACATTCAGCGGCACGACCGTCCCCAATATCCGGGTGGAGATTTCGATGGTGGTAAAATGGCCCCCGACCAGGATTGCGCCGCGGCCCTTGGCCAAGGCGGCCTCGAGGTGATGCAGTCCCTGCACATCGGCCAGTTTATTGAGGCGGGCATCGCTGCTCCACCAGGTGTCGGCGGTCTCGCACAGAGCCATGCCTAAACTGTGACAGTGCCGATCCAGCAATTGGGAGCGTTCCTGCTCGGACAGTTCCGGAAGGCAGAGCGCGATATTTCGACGCGCGATCCGCAAATAGCTCAAAGGCAGGCGGCGCAACAGCGCGCCGATCGCGCCGCCCACTCGCCTTTGGACGGGAAAGGGCAAGAGCTCGACCGCCCGCATAGTCGCCAGGCCCAGCCAAGTGATCCAATATTTGGGTAAAAAGAAGGCTAGGCGACCGGATGCTGGCATGAGGGGGTGAGTTTGAGCTGATTTTGGCTGGCGCAGAGAATAGCCTGCCTTGCGGCACCGTGACCAGGATTGCTGCCACGCAACATTAAGGGCTTCCGGCAAGAATATTCGTATTAATCAGTAAATTGCTGTAATATCCGCGCCGGTTCGTGATTTCTACTTGGTCCGTTTCTGGTCACCGCGCCGCTCCGGCGTCACCTTGGCCAACAACCCACAAAGCAGGTTTCCTCGATCCAGGTGGCTGGCATTCCGCTTAAAGGTTCTCAAGCTTAAGGCAGCGTGACCGGCCGATAGTTTCTTTTGTAGTAGGTATTCTTCACATGACGAAAATGTATGTTGGCAATCTCCCGTTCTCAATGGACGAATCCGCAGTGCGCGCGCTGTTCGAAAAGCATGGCGCCGTACAGTCGGTGGCGTTGATCAATGATCGCGACACCGGTCGGCCCCGCGGCTTCGGCTTCGTTGAAATGGCAAGCGCAGACGCTGCGCGCGCTATGCAGGCTTTGAACGGCCACGACGTCGACGGGCGAGCGCTGAAGGTGAATGAGGCTCAGGAGCGCACCGGTGGCGGCGGCGGTGGTGGTGGCGGTGGTGGTGGCGGCGGATCGCGTGGTCCCAAGCGCTGGTAAAGAGCGCTTAAGATTTAAGCGATTCCTTAAGGCCGCTGCAATGCGGCCTTAAGTTTTTTAAGCTATGGGGAGTTGCGATCTAGGGTTTACGCCCGAAGTGGCTTTGCCTATAATCGCCGCCCTCGACGGGGCAGGCAAGAGTCCCACGGGTACGTGTCTTGGCCCCTATTAGGGGCTTTTTCGTTGTTTGTAAGGGGGCCGATGGTCCCCTTTTTTGTTTCGCAGGGCCTTAAAGATGCGTGACGACTTGATGCGCTTGTTAGAGCCGCCGATCGAGGCGCTCGGGTTTGAGCTGGTGGACATCGAGGTTGCGCGCGAAGGACGCGGCAGCGTGCTGCGGGTATTCATAGATCGGCCTAGCGAAGGTTCGGATGTCGGCGTCAGGGTGGAGGATTGCGCAAGCGTCAGCCATGCGGTTAGCCAGGTGCTCGAAACCGAGGATCCGATCAAGGGGCATTACACGCTGGAGGTTTCCTCGCCGGGCTTTGATCGGATTTTGCGCACGCGCGCGCACTTCGAACGCTTCGTCGACCAGCGGATTTTCGCGGAGCTGAAGCTGCCGATGGACGGGCGGCGGCGATTTGTCGGGGTATTGAAGTCGGTGATGGACGACTCGATTGTAGTAGAAGTCGACGGCAAGACGCACAGCCTGCCGTTCGATCGAATTCAGAAGGCGAGATTGCGGCCGGAGTGAGCAGGAGTCTTAAGGGTTATGAACAAAGAAATTTTGATGGCCGTCGATGCGGTTTCCAACGAGAAAGGCGTCGATAAGGAAATTATATTCGACGCGCTCGAAGCGGCTCTCGCATCTGCGACTCGCAAGAAATATGGCGAGGAACTGGACGTGCGCGTTTCGATCAACCGCAAAACCGGGGGCTATGACACCTTTCGGCGCTGGAAAGTATTCGCGGACGACTCCACCGAACTGGAGACGCCGGAGCGCGAGCTGCGCCTGGACGATGCGCGCGATATTGATAAAGACGTGGAGCCGGGCGGCTTCGTCGAGCAGCCGATGGAGTCGGTGCCGTTCGGGCGCATTCTCGCCCAGACCGCCAAGCAAGTCATCGTGCAGAAGGTCCGAGAAGCGGAACGCGCGCAGGTGGTCGATGCGTACAAGGATCGAGCCGGAACCTTGGTCAGCGGCATCGTCAAGCGTGTCGATCGCAACGGCGTGTATGTCGATCTCGGCGCCAATGCCGAAGGATTCATTGCGCGCGAAGAGATGATCCCGCGCGAGCCTGTGCGATCGCAAGATCGCATCAAGGCCTATTTGAAGGAAGTGCGCACCGAGCCGCGCGGGCCGCAGCTGTTCCTGTCGCGTACGGCGCCGGAATTTCTGATCGAATTGTTCAAGCTGGAAGTGCCTGAGGTCGGCCAAGGGCTGATCAATATCCTGGCGGCGGCGCGCGATGCGGGAGTGCGCGCGAAAATCGCAGTGCGCAGCAACGATCCGCGCGTCGACCCGGTCGGTGCCTGCGTCGGTATGCGCGGCTCGCGCGTGCAGGCAGTCTCCAATGAGATCGCCGGCGAGCGCGTCGATATCATTCCGTTCGACGATAACAACGCTCAGTTCGTGATCAATGCCATGGCGCCCGCGGAAGTGACTTCGATTGTGGTCGATGAGGATTCGCACTCGATGGATATCGCCGTATCGGAAGACAAGCTGTCGCAGGCCATTGGCCGGGGCGGCCAGAATATCCGCTTGGCCAGCGAATTGACGGGTTGGGAACTGAACGTCATGAGCGAATCGCAAGCCGAAGCGAAGAGCGAGACGGAGTCTCTGGCGCTGCGCGAAACGTTCATGAAACAGCTCGATGTCGATGCCGATGTAGCGAGCATTCTGGTGCAGGAAGGCTTCTCGACGATCGAGGAGATCGCCTATGTCCCCGCCAGCGAGCTGAACGGCATCGAGGAGTTCGACGAGGAAATCGTAAAAGAACTGCGCACGCGAGCACGCGATGTGCTGTTGACTCAGGCCATCGCCAGCGAGGAATCGATGGATGGGGCCGAGCCGGGCGCTGATCTGGTCGAGATCACGGGCGAGACCTTGGGCAAAGCGCTGGCGCGCAAGGGCATTCGCACCCGCGACGATTTGGCTGACCTGGCTGTCGATGAATTGGTCGAAATGGGCAGCGTTGATGAAAAGCAAGCCGGTGAATTGATCATGAATGCCCGCAAGCACTGGTTCGCGGAAGAAGCTAAGGTTTAGGAGCAAGTATGGCAGATGTAACCGTCGCTCAATTCGCTGAGGTGCTCAAGGTGCCGGTCGATCGGCTGCTGCAGCAGTTGGATCAAGCCGGCATCAAAGTGAACACCGCCGAAGACATGATCAGCGAAGACGCGAAGCATGAACTTCTGACGCATCTGCGCCGCAGCCACGGCCATGACGAGTCGCAGGGGGATGCAGCTCCGCGCAAGATTACGCTGCGCCGCAAATCGCAATCGGAGCTCAAGCTTGCCAGTCCGCAGGGCCGGGCGCGCACGGTGAATGTCGAGGTGCGCAGCAAACGCACCTACGTCAAGCGCGAGGTCCTCGAGGATCAGGCGCGGCACCAACAGGAAGAAATCGACAAGCAACGCGAAACCGAAGAGCAGGCCAAGCTGGCGCTGGAGCGCGCGGAAAGCGAGCGGCTCGAGAAGGAACGGTTGGACAAGGAGCGTCAAGAAGAGGAGAGCCGGCGCCGCAGCGACGAGGAAAATCGTAAGCGCACCGCCGAGGAAGAAGCGCGACGCATCGCTGAAGTTCAAGCCCGCGAGGTCGCCGAACGGGAGCGTAAAGCCGCCGCCGCCAAGCCCGGCAAGGCTTCCCGAGAAGTGGTGGACGACAAGGCGACCCGCTACGGCCGGCAAGAATTGCATATCGTGGGCGATGTAAGCTCGCGGCACAAGAAGAAGAAATCCCGGGATGGGCGGCGTCGTTCCGTCGGCGGAGATGCGGATACCAAGCACGGGTTCGAAATGCCGACGGCGCGCGTAGTGCGCGAGGTGGCGATCGGAGAGGCCATGACGGTGGGCGAGCTCGCGCAGAAAATGGCGGTCAAGGCCACCGAAGTCATCAAAGTCATGATGAACATGGGTGTCATGGCGACCATCAACCAGATGATCGAGCAAGACACCGCGGTACTGGTGGTCGAGGAAATGGGCCACACCGCCGTGCTTCGTAAAGAAAACATCATCGAAGATGACCTGCAAGGCGAGACCGACTCCTCGCTCGATTTCCTGCCGCGCCCGCCGGTCGTAACCGTCATGGGACACGTCGATCACGGCAAGACTTCGCTGCTCGACTACATTCGCCGTACGAAAGTCGCTGCGGGCGAGGCCGGCGGCATCACGCAGCATATCGGCGCCTATCACGTTGAGACAGCGAAGGGCATGGTGACCTTCCTCGATACGCCGGGCCATGCCGCATTC
>JAQGOD010000209.1 GCA_028293775.1 Gammaproteobacteria bacterium | reverse complement strand
ATGGGGCTCCTTGGGTCCGGCAGTCCAATGGAGCGAAAGTGAGGCCAATGTCCGTAAATTGGTTGCGCCGGATTTTGTCGGCCGCCTCATTGTCACGGGTTTCATCGCAACGACTACGCAAGGCAAGCAGACGACGCTCGGCCGGAACGGCAGTGATTTTTCAGGCTCCATTTTCGGCGCGCTGCTCGATGCGATCGAAATCATCATATGGACCGACGTCGATGGCGTGCTGTCGGCCGACCCGCGGCTCGTGCCGAACGCCCAGGTCATCGATCAGCTTTCATACAACGAAGCCATGGAACTCGCCTATTTCGGCGCCAAGGTGATTCATCCGCAGACCATGGCGCCGGCCGTAGCGCGCGACATCCCGATCTTCATCCGCAATACCTTCGCGCCGCAAAAACGCGGCACTTTGATTTGCGCGAACCCGGTGTCGGAATTGAAGGTAAAAGGCATTACGACCATCGATCCGGTTGCACTGGTGAACTTGGAGGGCGCCGGCATGATCGGCGTGCCGGGGACGGCGCACCGTTTGTTCGGAGCCTTGCGCGATTCCGGTATCTCGGTGATTTTAATCTCGCAAGGCAGCTCGGAACACTCGATTTGCTTTGCCATCCCTGAGGCACAAGCGGTGCGAGCCGAGGAGGCGGTACGCAAGGCTTTCGATGTGGAGCTGCGCGACGGTCAAATTCAACATGTAGAGGTTTCTCTCGGCATGAGCATCCTGGCGGTCGTCGGCGATGGAATGGCCGGCGCCCATGGCATCTCGGCGAAGGTGTTCAATTCCCTTGGCGATGCGGCCATCAGCGTTCGCGCGATTGCGCAAGGCGCCTCGGAGCGCAATATCTCGGTGGTGGTGGAGGGCAAGGGTGCGGCCCGGGCGCTGCGCGCAGTGCATGCGGCCTTCTACCTTTCGCCGAATACGCTATCAATCGGCTTGATCGGCCCGGGCACGGTCGGTCGCGTGCTGCTGGCGCAGATCGCGACGCAAATCGATCGGCTGCGAGAGTTGAATCTGGATCTTCGGGTTCGCGGCATCGCCAGTTCGAAGCGCATGTTGCTCGAGCAAAATTCGGTGGACTTGAGCCTATGGGCGGAACGAATGGCTGAGGCCGGCGAACCCATGGACATGCAAAAGTTCGTCAATCACGTGCAAGCCGATTACATACCGCACACGGTGATGATCGATTGCACTGCCAGTGCCGGGGTGGCGGGTGAGTATCGCGACTGGCTATCGCGCGGTATTCACATCGTCACACCCAACAAAAAAGCCAACAGCGGGACGCTGCCTTATTACCGGGCATTGCAAGAGGCGCGCCGCGCGGCCGGCACGCATTATCTGTACGAGGCCACCGTGGGGGCTGGCCTGCCCATCATCCAAACTCTGCGCGACTTGCGCGGTACCGGCGATGACATAACTCGAATCGAAGGAATTTTCTCCGGGACTCTGGCCTACTTATTCAACGTCTTCGATGGCAGCGAGTCTTTTTCCTCGATCGTGCGCACCGCCAAGGCCAAGGGGTACACCGAGCCGGATCCGCGGGATGACTTGTCTGGGATGGACGTGGCCCGCAAGCTGATCATTCTCGGGCGCGAAATGGGACTTAAGCTGGAAATGGCGGACGTACAGGTGGAAGGGCTGGTGCCGGAGGCCTTGTCTCAATGCAGCGTAGAGGAGTTCATGGCGCGGCTGCCGGAGTCCGACGCCGCGATGGCCGCGGCCGTGGCAGATGCGAGTAAAAAGGGCCAGGTGCTGCGCTACGTCGGGAGAATCGAGGCCGATGGCAGGTCCACGGTGGGTTTGATGCGCTTGGACGGCAAGCACGCATTTGCGAACATCGCGCTCACCGACAATGTGGTGCGCTTTGCGACGCGTCGTTATTGCGAAAATCCGCTCATCGTACAAGGACCTGGAGCGGGTCCTGAAGTGACCGCGGCGGGCGTATTTTCGGACCTGTTACGCTTGTCCGCATATCTTGGCGCTCATCTGTAACAAAACGAGGACCGCGTGCTCACCGACGTTACCGCCTTTGCCCCCGCCACCGTAGCCAATGTCGGCATCGGTTTCGACATTTTGGGTCACGCAGTCGACGAGGTCGGTGACCGGGTGCGAATTCGCCGAATCGAAGAGAATGAGGTCCGCATCCGCTCCATCACCGGCATTGCCGGAGACTTGCCGGTGGAGCCGAAGAGCAATACCGCCGGACGTGCGGTGCAGGTCATGCATGAGGCACTGGCGCCGGGCTTTGGCTTCGAATTGGATATCGACAAAGGAATACCCTTGGGATCCGGCATGGGCGGATCCGCTGCCTCGGCCGTGGCCGCCGTGGTAGCGGCCAATGCGTTGTTGCATGCTCCGGCGCCGCAGCTACAGTTGCTGAAGTTCGCCATGGAAGGTGAAATTGTTGCCAGCGGTTCCGCTCACATCGATAACATCGCCCCGTGCCTATATGGCGGCCTGACGCTCACCGTCGGCATCGACAACCCGCGCGTGAAGCAAATTCCGGTTCCGCGCGGGCTGCGTTGCGTGCTGGTACATCCTCACATGTATTTGGGAACGCGCGAGGCTCGCGCCATCCTCAACACCAATGTCAGCCGCTCGGATTTTGTCTGGCAGAGCGCGAACCTCGCCGGCTTTATCAGCGGCTGCTATTCCAATGATCTGGACCTGATCCGCGAGTCCTTCAATGACGTGATTATTGAACCGCAGCGACAATCGATGATTCCCGGCTTCAAGGACGTGCAGCGTGCTGCGATGTCCGCGGGGGCCCTGGGTTGCTCGATTTCGGGCGCCGGTCCCGCCGTTTTTGCCTGGTCCGCGGTTCAGCATGCGGAAGCGGTGCGCGGCGCGATGGTGGCCGCTTTCAGCGTGCACAACTTGCAGTCGGATTCTTGGGTATCACTGATGCAGAACTATGGTGCTCGGGTGGTAAAGGCCTGATGTCAGGCTTGCAGTTTAAGAGCTCTCGTGGCGGTGCACCGCTCGTCAGCTTAAGTGATGCGATCACGCACGGTCTCGCTCCTGACGGGGGCCTGTATGTTCCGACACAGCTGCCCAGCATCGAAGCTAAGTTGCCGCCGAACCCCTCTGACTTGCCGCGGGTCGCGCGCGTGGCACTGGCCGGCTTCTTCGCCGGGGATGCATTGAGTGATGCGCTCCCGCAGATCGCGGATGCAGCGCTCGATATACCCGCGCCGACAACCGCTGTCGCGGCTTGCCCGGAGCCGTTGTTTGTCCTCGAGCTTTATCACGGGCCCACAGCCGCGTTCAAGGACTACGGCGCGCGGTTTCTGGCGGAAAGCCACGAACGCCTGCAGCCTGCTTCGCCGGCGCAGCCTCTGAGCATACTGGTCGCCACGTCGGGGGATACCGGCGGCGCGGTCGCGGCCGCCTTCAACGCGCGCCCCTGGGCACGGGTCGTCATTCTCTACCCGAAGGGGCTGGTCAGCCCCCGTCAGGAGCGACAGCTAACCTGTTGGGGGGACAACGTACTGTCGCTGCGGGTTTCCGGGACGTTCGATGATTGTCAAAGAATGGTCAAGGAAGCATTCCGAGATCCGATATTGAGCCGCAAGCACCGCTTCAGTTCGGCCAACAGTATCAACATCGGACGACTGTTGCCTCAGATGGTGTACTACATCGCGTCCAGCCTCCAAATTGCCGAACGCACATCCCTGAAGCCCTCATACATCATTCCGGCGGGCAATCTGGGCAATGCGTGCGCGGCGCTGTGGGCCCGCGCCATGGGCTTTCCCATAGGGCGCATCATCCTGGCGCACAACAGTAATCGCACGGTTCCTGACTTTTTGAGCACGGGCCGGTGGCAGCCCCGTCCAAGCGTCGCGACATTGGCATCGGCAATGGATGTCGGCAACCCCAGCAATATGGAGCGGCTCCAATGGCAGTTCCCGACGTGGGAGGCCATGCGCGAACATTTGAGCGCGGACAGCGTCGATGACGCTACAATTCGCGCTCGTATCACAGGGGACTTCATGCAATACGGACGCGAATGGTGCCCGCACACCGCGACCGCGGCGGAAGTCTATAGCCGCTTGAGCCCCGCGGAACGGCGCCATCAACCGTGGGTGGTGGTTGCCACCGCGCACCCGGCGAAGTTCAATGAGATTGTAGAACCCCTCATCGGCAAGCCGATCGAGGTTCCCGAAAGTCTCGCCTCTCTGTTGCGTTCCCCGCAGCGTTGTGTGGACTTGCCGCCGACACTTGATGCATTGGCGGCAGCACTCGAATGACCAGTCTTGGAATCGAACCGCAGTGGATAGGGCTTGCGGCGGCCCTGGTGCTGCTCGCTGCCCTCGGTTTTTTTGGGCTGCGTGCGTATCAGCGCCGTGCGCGGCGAAAATCTTTGTTGGCTCGATTGGAGCGTATTGCGGCCGCGGCCGCGCACCAAGTGCTCGTGCCGGACGGTATGGGCGGCTTCATCCATATCGATCACATCCTGCTGACGCCGCGCGGCATCGTGATTCTCGATACGCGCCGAGTGCCGGGCCTGATATTCGGCGGGGACCAGATGAGCGATTGGACGGTGATGGGACGCGGCCACCGCTACACCTTCGATAATCCGCAACCGGCGTTGTATGACCGAATCGCGGCGGTGAAAGCCCTGGTCGGCGAGGTGCCGGTCGAGGGGCGTCTGTTGTTCTCGAACGTTGGGAAATTTACCAAGGGAATCCCCAAGTGGGTGGTCATGCTGGATGGCATGGAAGTGGAGTTTCCGGTGGTTGACCGCACCTCCCCGTCACTGGCCGGTACCGAGGAGTACGCCGAGGTCTGGAGCCGCCTGGTCCCACAGCTGCGGCCAAGCCCTCACTTGTTTACCAATCTATAAGCCAAAGAGCGCGACCGCGTTGCGCGTGGTGCACGCCGCGACCGCTTCCACGGACTCGCCTCGAAGGCGTGCGACCGTGGCAGCGATGTGCGGTAAATAGGCAGGCTCATTACGCCGCGATTTCGGCAGCGGGTTCATATCCCGCGGCAGCAAATAGGGTGCATCGGTTTCTATCAACAGCCTGTCGGCTGGAATGCGCGGCAGCACGGCGCGCAGTTCGAGTCCGCGGCGCTCATCGCAAGCCCAACCCGTGATTCCGATGTGAAGGCCAAGTGCAAGGTAGGTTTCCAGCTCGAGTTCTCCGCCCGTGAAACAGTGCGCCACCCCGCCTTTTAACCCACCCTCGAAGTCTCGCAAGATTGCGGCGAAATCGCCGTGCGCGTCACGTTGATGAAGAAACACGGGCTTGCGGACCTGCGCAGCGATTTCAAGTTGCGCGACGAAGGCCTCGCGCTGGCAAGACGGCGGCGACAGATTGCGAAAATAGTCCAGGCCGCATTCGCCCACGGCAACTACGAGCTTCGGACTCAGCAGCTCGAGAAGTTCGTTTCTGTGCGAGGGCGAGAATGATTGCGCGTAATGAGGGTGGACGCCGGCCGTGCTCCACAGGCGCGAAGGATGGGCGGCCGCCAGGGCTGCGGCCTCCCGCGAAGCGGCCAAATCCGCGCCCGTGATAATTTGCCGGCGAACGCCGGCTTGCAAGGCGCGCGTCATGACGGCGTCACGGTCCGGCGCGAAACTGTCGTGCGTCAAGTTCGAACCAATATCAATCAAATCCAGGCTCAAGATTTTAAACCTCGTGTGCTATCTTCGATTCCTATTGTAAAGCGCGAGCCTCGAATGCCTATCGCCAAATATATTCTCATCGCAATGGTGCTTATGGGCGTGACTGCGGTTAATGCGCAAGAGGGCGGTGATACCCAGGCGCGGATCGATTACGCCTACCAGACAGAAGATAGCAACAGCCTTGAGAATCTCATTCAAGATTTGACCGCACAAGTCAAGAGCGACGGCGGCGACAGCGCCTTACGCTACCACTTGGCGCACGCGCAATACCGGACGGGGCAGCTTTCGCGTCAACACCACGCCCATGCGGCGGAGGCGGCATTCGCGGACTGCATCGATGAGCTCAAGCCGGTGCTGGAGAAAAACGCGACTTCAGCCGAGGGCATGGTGTTGCAGTCCGCGTGCTATTCGGGACTCGCGGACCTGAGGTCCCTGCAAGCGGTTTTGCTGCGCTCTCGGGCGGCCGATCGTTTGAAAGCGGCCTTGAAGCTGGAACCTCGCAATCCACGGGCTCTGCTGCTCTTGGCCACAGAGGATATGCGCCAGGCCAAGGCGGCCTCTATTGAAAGGCAGCGGGGTTTCGCTGAACTGCAGGCGGCGGCGCAATCATTCGAACAATCTTCCGGCACCAGCATCGAAACACCGGGGTGGGGGCACGCCGAAGCGTACTTGGCATTAGGCAAGGAGCTGCAGGCGCGAGGCGATCATTTGGGCGCGCGCAACTGGATTGAAAAAGCACTGATCGCAGCCCCGGACTACAAGATAGCGCAGCGTCAACTTGCGCTTCTGGCGAAGCCTTAGAGCAAACGCCTAAGCGGCGCGCGGCG